>NZ_JCAFWP010000018.1:0-81696 GCF_059295135.1 Stenotrophomonas sp. INTA L402-1 | reverse complement strand
GTTTTTGGGGGGCTGGGAGCGTGGGTTATATGTCCCGGGGGGGGGGGAGCGCCCCCGCGCTGGGGCCGGTGCCCGGGGGGGGCCCGGCGGGGGCCCGCCCCCCCAACCACGCCGGGGGTGGCCGGCCAGCGGCCGGCACTACCCGCAGCACTTGCGCTAAGCTCGGCCTGTCATCGACCTGCAACACGCGGTGCGCGCCGGGGAAGGCGCGTGCCGTCCGGGGATGGCACACAGGGGAGCGTGCCCTCAAGGGCGCGCAGGCATTGCGCATCGAGGGAGGGGGAAGCAATGGCATTGCTGCACGCCAAGACGGCGGCTGGCCGTCAGGAAATCGAAGACCGTGGTCGGCGCCTGCCGGCAGCACTGCGTTCGATCCTGCTGATGGTCGACGGCCATCGCGATGACACTGAATTGCGCGGCCTGTTCGAAGGCCTGCGGGCACCGCCTGATGCACTGGAGCAGTTGGCCGCGCAGGGCCTGATTGAAGTGATCGGCGGAAGTGCCGAAACCGCACCGACGCGCAGCATCAGCACCGGCCGTGAACAGGACCCGGCGCTGTACCAGCAGCTGTACGACGCGATGAGTGAGGCCGTGCGTCGGCATCTGGGCCTGAAGGGCTATTTCATGCAGTTGAAGATCGAACGCTGCACCGATGCGCTGGCACTGGAACGCCTGTGCCCGGAACTGCTGGCGGCGGTGGGCAAGGCGCGCAGCCCGGCATTGGCGCAGCGCTGGTGGCAGGAGACCCAGGCGGCCGTGGTCAATGGCGGCGGCGAGGTCGTGCAGGCCTGAGCCACCGCGTAAAGTGATCGGTTCACTTCCCCACAAGGAGTCCCGCGTGCAGGACGACCACGACGACACCGATACCCCCGGCTGGGACGCGATCAATGCGGCGCTGGCGCCGCTGTATGCCGGGCAGGAACCGCGTCACTTCGGCACCGCGCTTCCGTACACGCTCGGTGGCCAGGATCCGCTGGATGGCATCAGCGTGTACTGGGCGGATGCGCCGGTACCACATTGGCATTACATCACCTACGGCTTCTCCGAGCTGTACGCCAAGGAGAGCAGTGATGCCACCGCCAGTGGCTATGGTTTCGAGCTGACCTTCCGCCTCGCTGCCGACGCCGGTGAGAACGCCGGCAGCACGCCGCCGGTGTGGCCGATGAACCTGCTGCAGAACCTTGCGCGCTATGTGTTCGGCAGTGGCAACGTGTTCGAGGATGGCCATCACCTCAACGCCAACGGCCCGATCGCGTTGGAGACCAACACGCGCTTGTGCCATCTGGCCTTCGTCGCAGATCCGCAGTTACCCGCACGCGACACCGCCAATGGCCACCTGCAGTTCCTGCAGCTGGTCGGGCTGACCGATGAGGAGATGGAAGCGGTCAAGCGCTGGTCAACGCGCGGCGTGCTGCAGGCGCTGCAACCGGCGATGCCGCTGTGGATCAGCGACCTGCATCGCGGCAACCTGCTGGAGGATCCGACACTCGCCGCACAGGTGCAGGCCGGCAGCGAGCGCGAGGGCTCCAGCACCGGCATGTTGTTCATCGAGACGCTGGACTGGCGCCAGGAGGCGGGCGTCACCACCCTGGTGCTCGGTGCGGGCCAGGTGGCCAGCGTGTGCGAGCTGCTGCCATTGCGCCTGCGCCACGGCAAATCGCTGGAACTGGTCAGCCGCGAGCGGCAGTGGGAATTCATTCCGGCCGCGCGCGGTGAAACCGGCGAGGTATCGGCCGACAGCGCGCGCTGGGCACTGAACGAGTCGGGACTGCAGGCGCTGGCAGGCGTGCGGGCCGAGCGCGGCATCTACCCGGTGGCGGCGGCGCTGCGCATCGAAGTGGTGCCGACCTACCTGCGCGATGCCAAGGGCGAAGTGATCCGCCAGATCGGCTGAGTGTGGCGATTGCACCGATGGGGGCAGAGCCGTCTGCTGCGCAGACGGCTCCGACCCATGGTCTGGATCAGGCCAGGCCTTCGGCCTTCAGCGCGGCCTGCACGCCGGCATCGGCATCCATGCGCGCCTTGTAGGCGGCCAGGTTGTCCAGGCCGGACAGGTCGACCTTGGTGCCAGCAGCCCAGCGCAGCGTGATGTAGAAGTACGGGTCGGCGAAGCTGCGGAAGCCGGCCAGCCACGGCTTGTCGGCCAGCTGCTTGTCGGCGGTCTCGAACAGGGCGCGCAGGCGCTTGTGCGCGGCGGCGCGGATCGCATCGAACTGGCTCTCGTCGGCGATGAACTTGCCCGGCGCGAACAGCGGCGAGAAGGCCGGATGCACATCGGAATTGACGAAGGCCAGCCAGCGGGTGGCTTCGGCGCGCTGGCGCGGGCTGCCGTCGCCGCCGAGGCCGGCCTGCGGGAAGCTGTCGGCGATATAGCCCATGATCGCGGCGTTCTGCAGCAGCACGAAGTCGCCGTCGACCAGTGCGGGGACGGCACCGGCCGGATTGATCTTGAGGAATTCCGGGCCCTTCAGGGTGTCCTTGTTCAGCAGTTCAACCTCGAACGGCTGGCCGGTCCACTGCAGGGCGATGTGGTCGGCGGTGGAACAGGCACCGGGCTTGCTGTACAGCTTCATGGGAACTCCAGGTGATGCGGGCGGGAAACGCCCACTATCCCAGAGCTTGCCAGCGGGCGGCAACGCTGCCGCCAGCACGGATCGTTACGACTGCCGCGGCTTGAGGTTCTGCACCTTATAGAAGGTGTGATCGCCGATGGTGGCCACCTGGTAGGCATTGCGCCAGTTCGGGCTGGCGATGGACAGCGCGGCGAAGTGGCTGGCACCGGGCACGATCTCGCGGCGCTCGCCGGCCGGCAGCGCCCAGTTGCGCTCGGCGTCGAAGGCCACGTTCATCGCCTCGCTCCAGGCCGCGTCGTTGCCCAGCTGGGTGCCGGGGGAGACGATGGTCGGCGCGAACTGCTTGCGCGCGGTGACCACCTGGCACATGGAGTCGCCCCACAGGCCACTGTCGAGGCGGCGCAGGGCGACCTCGGCGACGGCCTGCTGGCCACGCAGGGTCTGGTCGCGGGCTTCCAGGTAAACGGTGGTGCTCAAACACAATGAATCAGCGGCCGGCTGCGGCAACAACTGCGACAGCCAGAGAATCCAGGCCAGTTTCATATAACTCCTTGCTCCGTGTGGGCCGCACGCTCCGGTTCCGGCCGCGGGGGCGACAGGAGGCGGGGTACGACTTGGCGTCATGGGGAGGCGGCCATCGGGGCCGCCCCGTGGGCAGCCCCAAAAGAAACGATCAGTACCGATCGAGGGGGCTGCGCCGGCTCACCGGAAACTGGCTGGTGAGCGGAAAGATGGCGCAAGGTAGGGGGGGATGGCCGAACGCATCGTGAACCGCCCGGCTTGACATTCAGGTTCGGCAGGGGTGACGGAAATCACATTCCGCCCCCCATTCAGGCGCTCATCAGAGCGCGGCGGCCACCCGGCTGCCCTGGTCGATGGCCCGCTTCGCATCCAGTTCGGCGGCCACATCGGCACCCCCGATCAGCTGCGCGTTGATGCCGGCGGCCTGCAGTTCGGCCTGCAATGCACGGTTCGGTTCCTGCCCGGCGCAGATCACCACGTGGTCGACCGGCAGCAGCTGCTCGCTGCCTTCCACGCGGATGCGCAGGCCTTCGTCGTCCACGCCCAGGTACTCGACGCCACCGAGCATGCGCACGCCCTTGGCCTTCAGTGTGGCGCGGTGAATCCAGCCAGTGGTCTTGCCCAGTCGCGCGCCGGGCTTGCCCGGGCTGCGCTGCAGCAGCCAGAGCCGACGCGGTGACGCCTCGACCTCGGGCCGGCCCAGCGAGCCGCGGGCCTCGAACGCGCTGTCCACGCCCCATTCGGCCATCCAGCGTTGCGGGTCGAGGGAGGGGGACTCACCGGCGTGGCTGAGGAACTCGCCGACATCGAAGCCGATGCCGCCGGCGCCGATGATTGCCGCATTGGTGCCCACTTCAACCCGGCCCAGCAGCACGTCCAGGTAGCTGACCACCTTGGCGTGGTCGGCGCCGGGGAAGTCGACCTTGCGCGGGGTGATGCCGGTGGCCAGCACCACCTCGTCGAAGCCGGCCAGGGTGGCGGCATCGGCACGGGTACTGAGGCGCAGCTGCACGCCGGTTTCGGCCAGCGTGTGGCGGAAGTAGCGCAGGGTCTCGTGGAACTCTTCCTTGCCGGGGATGCGCTTGGCCACGTTGAACTGGCCGCCGATCTCCTCGTTGGCATCGAACAGGGTGACCTGGTGGCCGCGCTGGGCAGCGACGGTGGCACACGCCAGGCCTGCCGGGCCAGCACCGACCACGGCAACTTTCTTCGGCGTGGCGGTGGGGCGATAGACCAGCTCGGTCTCGTGGGCGGCGCGCGGATTGACCAGGCAGCTGGCCAGCTTGTTCTCGAACACGTGGTCCAGGCAGGCCTGGTTGCAGGCGATGCAGGTGTTGATCGCCTCGGCGCGGCCGGCGCGGGCCTTGTTCGGCCATTGCGGGTCGGCCAGCAGCGGGCGCGCCAGCGACACCATGTCGGCACCGCCGCTGGCGAGGATGCGCTCGGCGACGTCGGGCATGTTGATGCGGTTGGTCGCCACCAGCGGCACCTTCACATGCGGCTTGAGCTTGGCGGTGACCCCGGCGAAGGCGGCGCGCGGCACCGAGGTGGCAATGGTCGGAATACGGGCTTCGTGCCAGCCGATGCCGGAATTGATGATCGTCGCGCCGGCGGCCTCGATGGCCTGCGCCTGCTGCAGGATCTCCTCCCAGTTGCTGCCGTCTTCCACCAGGTCCACCAGCGACAGGCGGTAGATGATGATGAAGTCCGGGCCACAGGCCTCGCGGATGCGGCGCACGATCTCGACCGCGAAGCGCATGCGCTGGTTCGCATCGCCGCCCCAGCGGTCGGTGCGCTTGTTGGTGCGCGGGGCGATGAACTCGTTGATGAGGTAGCCCTCCGAGCCCATCACTTCCACACCGTCGTAGCCAGCCTCGCGGGCCAGCTTCGCGCTGCGTGCGTAGTCGGCGATATGGCGCTCGACGCCGCTGGCCGACAACGCACGCGGGGTGAACGGGTTGATCGGTGCCTTCAGCTTCGACGGCGCCACCGACAAAGGGTGGTAGGCATAGCGGCCGGCATGCAGCAGCTGCAGGCAGATCTTCGCGCCGTGCTGGTGCGCGGCGGCGGTGAGCTGACGGTGCGGGCGTACTTCCCAGGGCCAGGACAGCTTGCCGCCGAACGGCTTCAGCCAGCCGACCACGTTCGGCGCGAAGCCACCGGTGACGATCAGGCCGACACCGCCCTCGGCGCGTTCGGCGAAGTAGGCCGCCAGCCGCGGGAAGTCGCGGGCGCGATCCTCCAGGCCGGTGTGCATCGAGCCCATCAATACGCGGTTGCGCAGCTGGGTGAAGCCCAGGTCCAGCGGGGCGAACAGATGGGGGTAGGCGCTTTCGTTGGCTGGCGACATTGTCGATACGCTTGCGTACGGAAGCGCGAAGCGTGCCGCGAAACGGCGGCCGGGGCAAGGGCCGGCCTTTGGGTAGTGCCGGCCGCTGGCCGGGTACGCTCGGCACATGCGTGCTGTCGCTCCCGCAATTCGCTGCGCGAACCGCGGGCCCCACTTACCGGCCTCCACGCCCCCGCGCCTGCGGCGCTGCCCCCGAACTCCGGGGGCGGTAGTGCCGGCCGCTGGCCGGCATCCTGGGCAGATCAGGGTGCTTGCGGCTGCCGGCCGGGGGCCGGCACTACCGGGGTGCGACCGATCCCGAACCAGCCCAGCGTGACACCACACAGCGGGCCGATCAGCAGGGCGAAGGCGAGGGTGCCGAGGCCGACATTGCCGCCCAGCCACCAGCCCAGCAGCAGCACGCTGCCTTCGATCAGGCTGCGCACCTTCCAGATCGGCCAGCCGGTGCGGGCATGCAGGCCGGTCATCAGGCCATCGCGTGGGCCGGGACCGAGGCGGGCGCCGATGTACAGGCCGGTGGCCAGCGCGACCAGCAGCATGCCCGCGCAGAACATCGCCAGCTGCCAGCCAAGGCCGACGGCCGGCGGCAGCAGCCATAGTCCGAACTGCGCGGAGGGGCCGATCAGCATCACGTTGAGCACGGTCCCTACACCCGGCTTCTGCCGCAGCGGCCACCACAGCAGCAACACCAGTGCGCCGATGACATTGGTCGCCAGGCCGAACGACAGCGGCGTCTGCGCGGCGATGCCCTGTGACAGGACATCCCAGGGCGCCACGCCGATGGCCGCACGGATCATCAGCGAGGCGCCGAAGCCGTACAGGAACAGGCCGGTGATCAGTTGCAGCAGGCGCAAGGGCAGGGCGGTGGGCATGGCGGTCTCGGGGGAGAGGAATCTGTTTCCACCGTAATCCCGATTCAGTCACTTCCATAGATACAGATGCCGACCAATCCGCCGCTACAGTGTCGTCGAGCACGCTCGACGCTACGATCAGACTGCACGGCCGGGCATGGGCTCGGCTTTACATCGGCGTTCCAGCCTGGCTCAGTCGCCCCAGCCTGCCAGCGCCAGCTTGCCCACCGTGCGTCCGCTGGCCAGGCGCTGATGCGCGATGTCCAGATTTGCCGCATTGATCGGGCCCAGGCTTTCACTGAGGGTGCCGCGCAGCTGGCCGGCATCGATCATGCTGGCCGTGCGGCTGAGGATGCGGTGCTGCTCGATGCAGTCGGCAGTGGCAAAGCGCGAGCGCGCGAACATGAACTCCCAGTGGATGCCGATGCACTTGGCTTTGTAGGGATCGCCGATGCGCAGCGGCCCACGCGGCTCGACGATCAGGCCCACATGTCCCTGCGGCGCCAGCAGCAGGCCCAGTTCGTCCCAGTAGTGATCGGTGTCGGCCAGGTTGAGTGCGACCTGCACCGTGTCGATGCCCAGCGCCTGCAGCTGGGCCTGAAGTGGTTGCCGGTGGTCGATCACGTGCCGGGCACCCATCTGCCGGCACCAGTCGGCCGAGGCCTCGCGCGACGCCGTGGCGATCACCTCGAAACCCGCATGGCGGGCCAGCTGGATTGCCATCGAGCCGACCCCGCCCGCACCGCCGATCACCAGCAGGTGCTGGCCGGCGTGGCGGCGATCGTCCAGCCGCAGCGGCATGCGCTCGAACAGCAGCTCCCAGGCGGTGAGCGTGGTCAGCGGCAGCGCTGCGGCTTCAGCGAAATCCAGCGTGGTTGGCTTGCGCGCGACCAGGCGTTCATCCACCCAGTGGTACTGCGCATTGCAGCCGGGGCGGGTGACATCGCCTGCGTAATAAACCTCGTCACCGGAGGCAAACAGGCTCGCCTCGTCGCCGATTGCCTCGACCACGCCGGCAGCGTCCCAACCCAGCACGCGGGGTGCCTGGAGCGTGGCCGGATCCGTGCTGGCACGCTGCTTGCCATCGACGGGGTTGACTGAAACCGCCTCGACCCGGACCAGCAGGTCACGGCCCCGGGGAGGCAGCGGCGGAGGCAGGTGGATATCGCACAGGGCAGGGGCGGATTCACGACTCAGGGCGACGGCTTTCATCACGGCTCCGGCTGGGTTCGTGGCTCCATCATAAGGTTCCTCACGTTTCCGCAGACGCGCTGAACCGTTTGATGCAGCGCGCCGCGCAATATGTCGTTTTCCCCGCCTAAACCCCGTCAAACCCTTGCAGCGTGAGGGTCTTGCGGATTTTCATCATCCTGTATAGGGTTTCAACGTCGGACCGGCGGACGGTCGGGCGCAACACTTCACATGTTACGGGACTGTTAACATGGCCTTCACCCGCCTGAGCATAATGTTCGCGGCGGTGGCGTGCTGAATCGGCTGTCGTACATCGACGCACTTGTGCTGGCCCATGCCTCTACCGGTTTCATACCCCCGAAATAGGAGCTGTACTCAATGAACAAGAAGATCCTTACTGCCGCGCTGCTGGGCGGCCTGGCTTTTGCCCAGGCAGCTTCGGCGCAGGAGTTCGATGACCGCTGGTACCTGACCGGTTCGGCCGGCTTCAACTTCCAGGACAGCGACCGTCTGACCAATGACGCTCCGTTCGTGACCCTGGGCCTGGGCAAGTTCATCAGCCCGAACTGGTCGCTGGACGGTGAGCTGAACTATCAGAACCCGAACTTCGATTCGAACAAGGACCTGAACTGGTCGCAGTACGGCGTCTCGCTGGACCTGCGTCGCCACTTCATCAAGGAAGGCCGCGGCTGGAACCCGTACATCGTCGGTGGCCTGGGCTACCAGAAGTCGGAAGAAGAGTACCCGGCGCTGAATGCCAACGGTCCGCGCCAGCGTAAGGATGGCAACGTTGCCGCCAAGCTGGGCGTCGGCCTGCAGACCACCTTCGAAAAGCGCGTTGCTGTCCGCGCCGAAGTGGCCTACCGCGCTGACTTCGACGACCAGAGCGTTGCCGCTCCGAAGGAAGACTGGTTCGGTGACGTGCTGGCTTCGGTCGGCGTCGTGATCCCGCTGGGCCCGGCTCCGGTCGCGGCTGCTCCGGCTCCGGCTCCGGTTGCCCCGAGCTGCGCCGACCTGGATGACGACGGTGACGGCGTCAACAACTGCGACGACAAGTGCCCGAACTCGCAGCCGGGTCAGACCATCGGTCCGGACGGTTGCCCGGTTCCGGTCTCCATCGACCTGAAGGGCGTCAACTTCGACTTCGACAAGTCGAACCTGCGTCCGGACGCCGTGGCGATCCTGAGCGAAGCCACCGAGATCCTGAAGCGTTACCCGGATCTGCGCGTTGAAGTTGCCGGTCACACCGACTCGAAGGGTACCGACGCTTACAACCAGAAGCTGTCGGAGCGTCGCGCTACCGCCGTGTACAACTACCTGACCAAGAACGGCGTTGACGCCGGTCGCCTGGTCGGCCCGATCGGCTACGGCGAGAGCCGTCCGATTGCTCCGAACACCAACCCGGATGGTTCGGACAACCCGGAAGGTCGCGCCAAGAACCGTCGTACCGAGCTGAACGTCCAGAACTAAGTTCTGACGATCTGCCAGTAGGACACAGCAGGACCCGGCTTCGGCCGGGTCTTGTTGTTTCCGTAGCCCGGAATCCGCGTGTCCGTCGGTCCGGGAACAACCGTTCGTCGGGTTTTTATCCGTAAAACCAATGAGTTGCCGTATTCATTGAAAGTGGCGCTTGAAAGCTGTCGCGGCATTGCTAAACTCGCCGCGTCACTTCCTTTCCTGGATGCCCTTCATGCTGCGCTCTGCATCGGCCGCCTTCCTGGCGCTGGCTCTGGTTCCCGCCGCCCACGCTGCGGTCGATTGCTCGGTCAACACCAGCGCCTCGCCGCTGCCGTTGCCGGCCACGACCATCGCGCCGGTGGCCGACGAGCTCTACATCCGTGGCAACCAGTTGGGCATGCCGGCCGGCGTGCTGAGCAGCAACTACGATCCGTCGCAGTCGCTGGACCAGGTGCTGCAGCGCCTGCGCATCGATGGTTGCCAGAACATCGCCAAGGCCATTCCGAGCGCCCCGGCAGTGAAGCCCAACGATCCGGCGGCCTACAAGCCGCAGACCGAATTCGACAACACGCCCTGGCGCTTCGACATGAGCCAGAACGGCAAGCGCATGACCGCCGAAGAGTTCGACGCCTGGATGAAGGCGCGTGGCGTGCGTGTGGTCAAGGCGCGTCCGGCTCCGGCCGCCACTCCGGCCCCGGCCGAAGCACCGGCTGAGACCAAGCCGGTCGACAAGAAGTAAGCACCGCGGGGAGCAGAGGCTTGCGCACGCGCCGCCCACCTGCCGCCCCCGCCGCCCGCTCCCACGCACCGCGTGGGCGTGCGACTCCCGCTGCCACAGCCGCCGGTGTCCGTCATGGCCTGGCGCGCGTGCTGTCCAAGGCCGGTGTGTGTTCGCGCAGCGAGGCCGCGCGCTGGATCGCCGATGGCCGCGTGCGCGTCTCCGGCCGCATCGTGCGGGATCCCGAATTCCCGATTGGGCAGCCGGCGCCGCCGATCGAGGTCGATGGCCAGCCGATGGGCGCGCCGCAGCGCCTGTACCTGATGCTCAACAAACCGCGTGGGGTGGTGACCACCGCGCAGGATGAGCGTGGCCGCGATACCGTGTACCGGTGCTTCGATGGTGCCGGCCTGCCGTGGATCGCGCCGGTCGGGCGCCTCGACAAGGCCAGTGAAGGGTTGTTGCTGTTCAGCAACGATCCGCAGTGGGCGGCGCGCCTGACCGACCCGCAGACCGGGCCGGACAAGACCTACCACGTGCAGGTCGACCGCCTGCCCGATGACGCCACGCTGGCGGCCCTGCAGGCCGGCGTGGACGACGAGGGCGAGTTCCTCGTCGCCCAGGCTGTGCGCGTGCTGCGCAGCGGCGATAAGACCGCGTGGCTGGAGGTGGTCCTCGACGAGGGCCGCAACCGCCACATCCGCCGCCTGTTGGCGGCCTTCGACCTGCAGGTGCTGCGCCTGGTCCGGGTTGCGATCGGCGGGCTGCAGCTCGGCGATCTCGGCAAGGGCCAGTGGCGGGTGCTGGAGGTCAGTGACCAGCAGCGGCTGGGGGCCGCTGCACCGGGCTGATCATCGCCCGCGGCCGGCGGTTGCCGGCCACCGTTCCAGGCGTAGGGGGCGTCTGGCTGCTGAATTTCCCGAACGGAGCCTGCCCATGTACCACCCGACCCTCAACCAAACCCTGCGCTGCGCAGGCCTGCTGCTGCCGATGGTGCTGCTGACCGCCTGTGGTGGCCACAAGAAGGTGGCCAAGGCGGAAACGCCGGCCGAGACCCCGGTGGTGGAAGTGAAGACCCCGGAGCTGGATGGTCGCGGCAGCTACCGCTTCCTGATGAGCAACGGCGACAAGAAGATGACCGCCGACGAGTTCGACGCCTGGATGAAGGCCAACGGCATCCGCGTTGCCAAGGGCAACGGCCAGGATGCTGCCGCCAAGCCGGTGGTGGTGGCCAGCAAGGACGAGCCGAAGGGCAAGAAGAAAAAGAAGTGATGCCGGGAAGGTGCCGACCTCGGTCGGCACGCCCTCACGCCTGGTAGGTGCCGACCTTGGTCGGCACGCTTTGGCCGGTGGGGATCAACCCTTGATCACGCCCAGCTCGACACCGATGCGGGTGAACGCATCGATTGCGCGGTCCAGATGCTCGCGACTGTGCGCGGCGCTGATCTGGGTGCGGATGCGGGCCTGGCCCTTGGGCACCACCGGGAAGAAGAAGCCGATCGCGTAGATGCCTTCTTCCAGCAGGCGCTCGGCGAACTTCTGCGCCAGCGGTGCGTCGTACAGCATCACCGGGCTGATCGGGTGTACGCCCGGCTTCACGTCGAAACCGGCGGCGACCATCTTTTCGCGGAAGTAGCGGGTGTTTTCCACCAGGGTGTCGCGCAGATCGTCAGCGGCGGCCAGCATCTCGAACGCTTTGATGCCGGCGGCCACCACATGCGGCGGCAGCGAGTTGGAGAACAGGTACGGGCGCGAACGCTGGCGCAGCAGCTCGATCACCTCGGCGCTGGCGCAGGTGAAGCCGCCCAGTGCACCGCCCATGGCCTTGCCCAGGGTGCCGGTGATGATGTCGATCTTTTCCAGCACCCCCTTCACTTCGGCCGAGCCGCGGCCGGTGGCACCGAGGAAGCCGGTAGCGTGGCATTCGTCGATGTGCACCAGCGCGTTGTACTTCTTCGCCAGCGCGGTTATCTCGTCCAGCGGCGCAATGAAGCCGTCCATCGAGAACACGCCGTCGGTGGTGATCAGCTTGGTCTTGCAGCCGGCGGCGTCGGCGGCCTGCAGCTGGGCTTCCAGGTCGGCCATGTCGCAGTTGGCATAGCGGAAGCGCTTCGCCTTGCACAGGCGTACGCCATCAATGATCGAGGCGTGGTTCAGCGCATCGGAAATGATCGCGTCGTTCTCGCCGAGCAGCGGCTCGAACAGGCCGCCGTTGGCATCGAAGCAGGCCGCGTACAGGATGGTGTCCTGCTTGCCGAAGAAGTCGGCGATCTGCTTCTCCAGCTGCTTGTGCAGGTCCTGGGTACCACAGATGAAGCGCACCGAGGCCATGCCGAAGCCGTGGGTATCCAGCGCATCCTTGGCGGCCTGGATCAGGTCCGGATGGTCGGCCAGGCCCAGGTAGTTGTTGGCACAGAAGTTCAGCACCTTGCGGCCGTCCTCGAGGGTGATCTCGGCCGACTGCGGGCTGGTGATGATCCGCTCGGACTTGAACAGGCCCTGGGCGCGGATGGCGTCCAGTTCCTCGGCGTAGTGGCGGGTCAGGGCGGAGGAGGCGTCGGTCATGGCGTGGGCACGGCTCTGAACGGGGAAACCGCTGATTCTACCGGGCATCGCCGCTTGCCGACCGGCCCGGATGGGGCATCGCCACGGCCGGCACATGTTGCATCGCAATAGCAAACTGGTTAAAAATTCGTGAACCGGAGCTGTCCCGCTCCGGCCGCTACGCCCGCTCCCCGCCTTCCACGCCACCGCCCCCACCGGAGACGCTCATGAAGCACGCCCGTGCCTGCCTCGCCATTGCCGCTGCCCTGACCCTGGCCGCCCCGTTCGCCGCCAGCGCCCAGGAAAACGAATCGCCGTACAGCTGGAACGTCACCGCTGTTTCCGATTACCTGTTCCGTGGTGTGTCGCAGACCGATGAGGATCCGACCCTGCAGGCTGGCTTCACCTACACCAGCCCGGTTGGCCTGTATGCCGGCGTCTGGGGCTCGGGCGTGGACTTCGGTGCAGGTGATCCGAAGACCGAGGTCGACTACCTGATCGGCTACGGCGTGGACGTCACCGAGCGCGTCAACGTCGACGTGCTGCTGAACCGCTACACCTACCTGAAGTCCAGCCACCAGAACTACAACGAGCTGATCACCACCACCACGCTGGATGACACCTACAAGCTGACGGTGGCCTACACCAACGATGTATGGAACAGCAGCACCGATGGCTGGTACTTCGGCCTGGGCGGCAGCTGGGGCCTGCCGAAGGACTTCACCCTGAATGCCAATGTCGGCCGCAGCACGTTTGAAGACGGCATCGCCAAGGATTACACCGACTGGAATGTCGGCGTTGAGCGCCAGTTCGGGATGGCCAAGGTCGGCCTGGGTTACTACGGCACCGACGGCAACGGCCGCGACAACTCCGGCAAGCTGGCCCACAGCCGCGTGATGCTGAGCGTCGCGATCGGTAACTGATGCGCCTTCGCTGATGTCCACGAAAAAGGCGCCCAATGGGCGCCTTTTTCAATTTCAGCCGCATGCCTTACCCCGGCTGGGGGAGAGCCCCCTTGTTGTTCAAGGGGGCGCGCCGACGGCGCGGGGATAAGGAAACCTGCGGGGGAATTGACCCGAAGGGTCAATTCCAGCTCAACACCACCTTGCCGGCCTTGCCTTCTTCCATCAGGTCGAAGCCCTTCTGGAAGTCGTCGATCGGCAGCTGGTGGGTCATCACCTTGCCGAGCGGGAAGCCGGACAGCACCAGCTGGGTCATCTTGTACCAGGTCTCGTACATCTTGCGGCCGTAGATGCCCTGCACGGTCAGGCCCTTGAAGATGATCTTGTCCCAGTCGCAGCCGGCGCCCTTGGGCATGATGCCGAGCATGGCGATCTTGCCGCCGTGGTACATGCAGTCGAGCATGTCGTTGAACGCGCGCGGGTTGCCGCTCATTTCCAGGCCCACGTCGAAGCCCTCCATGTGCAGTTCCTTCATCACGTCCTTCAGCGAGGTGTTGGCGACGTTGACCACGCGGGTGGCACCCATGTCGGCGGCCAGCTTCAGGCGGAAGTCGTTGACGTCGGTGACCACCACGTTGCGCGCACCGATGTGCTTGCAGATGCCGGCGGCGATGATGCCGATCGGGCCGGCGCCGGTGATCAGCACGTCCTCACCGATCACGTTGAACTCCAGCGCGCAGTGCGCGGCGTTGCCGTACGGATCGAAGAACGCGGCCAGCTCGGACGGAATCTGGTCCGGGATCGGCCACAGGTTGCTGGCCGGCATCACCATGTATTCGGCGAAGGCGCCGTTGACGTTGACGCCGATGCCGACGGTGTTCGGGCACAGGTGCGGGCGACCGCCACGGCAGTTGCGGCAATGGCCGCAGACGATGTGGCCTTCGGCCGAGACGCGCTGGCCGATCTCGTAGCCGGTCACGCCCGGGCCGATCTCGGCGATGCGGCCGACGAACTCATGGCCGATGGTCAGGCCCGGCTTGATCGTGCGCTGGCTCCACTCGTCCCACAGGTAGATGTGCAGGTCGGTACCGCAGATCGCGGTCTTCTCGAGCTTGATCAGGACCTCGTTCGGGCCCGGGGTCGGAACCGGAACTTCTTCCAGCCAGATGCCCTTGGCCGCTTCGCGCTTGACCAGGGCCTTCATCGTTTGCTGCGCCATCGGGGTGGAACTCATCAGGGGGAAAGCGCGGATTATAGGGTGCCGCGCGGATTTCCCATGTTGCGCTGCGGGTGCAGTGGCGGAACGAAAGGCGTGTGTTGGCGGGCGTTTCGAACGTGCTGCGAACAGCGGCGCCTCCCTGATCCGGGAAAGGGGGCGTGGTCACCCTGGCCAGGACACGCAAAAGCCCCTCCATGGTGCTCGATGGCGCCATTCATGGCGCCAACGGTCCCGTCCAGGATGACCACGCCCCCTCTGGACGATTTCCGTGTGCGCGGCCGACGTGCGCGTGGCAGAGCAAGAAGCAGGCCCATGACTTCCGGGGTTCGGGCCGGGGCAGGGCGGCGGGCTACAATCGAAGGTTCCACTACCAGGGGCCGCTCCATGCGCTCGAACCTGCTTGCATTCTCCATCGTCGCCAGCCTCGGGCTGGCCCAGGTCGCCCATGCCGCTGAAGGCATGTGGGTGCCGCAGCAGCTGCCGGAAATCGCCGGCCCGCTGCAGAAGGCCGGCCTCAAGCTGTCCCCGGAACAGCTGGCCAACCTGACCGGCGACCCGATGGGCGCCGTCGTTGCCCTCGGCGGCTGCACCGCCAGCTTCGTCTCGCCGCAGGGCCTGGTGGTCACCAACCACCACTGCGCTTATGGCGCCATCCAGCTGAATTCGACCGCGCAGAAGAACCTGATCAAGGACGGCTTCAATGCGCCGACCCTGAAGGACGAACTGAGTGCCGGCCCGAACGCCCGCGTGTTCGTGCTCGACCAGATCACCGACGTCACCGCCCAGGCCAAGGCCGCCATTGCCGGCGCCGGCAACGACCCGCTGGCCCGCAGCCGCGCGCTGGACGCCTTCGACAAGGCCCAGGTCGCCGCTTGCGAAGCCGATGCCGGCTTCCGCTGCCGCCTGTACAGCTTCTCCGGCGGCAATACCTACCGCCTGTTCCGCAACATGGAAATCAAGGATGTGCGCCTGGTCTACGCGCCTCCGGGCAGCGTCGGCAAGTTCGGTGGCGACGTCGACAACTGGATGTGGCCGCGCCACACCGGCGACTTCTCGTTCTACCGGGCCTATGTGGGCAAGGACGGCAAGCCGGCCGCCTTCGCCGCCGACAACGTGCCGTACCAGCCCAAGCACTTCCTGAAGTTCGCCGACCAGCCGCTGGGCGCCGACGACTTCGTGATGGTGGCCGGCTACCCGGGCCGCACCAACCGCTATGCACTGGCCGGTGAGTTCAACGAAACCGCCAGCTTCACCTACCCGACCATCGCCAAGCACTACAACGCGGTGCTGAAGATGATCGCCGATGCCGGCAAGGCCGACGCCGACGTCAAGGTGAAGTACGCAGCGACCGCCGCCAGCATGAACAACGTGGCCAAGAACTACCTGGGCCAGCTGGAAGGCTTCAAGCGCATCGACGCCGCTGGCCAGAAGCAGGCTGAAGAAGCCGCCGTGCTGGCCTGGCTGAAGAAGCAGGGTGCTGCCGGCAAGCCGGCCCTGGCCGCCCACGCGCAGCTGCTCAAGCATCTGGATACCAGCAAGTCGACCCGCGAACGCGACCTGTTCGTCGGCCAGTTCAACAACACCTCGGCCGTTGGCGCAGCGATCACCCTGTACCGCCTGTCGATCGAACGCAGCAAGCCGGATGCCGAGCGCGAAGCCGGTTACCAGGAACGCGACCTGACCACCATTGAAGGTGGCCTGAAGCAGATGGACCGTCGCTACGTGGCAAAGATGGACCAGCAGCTGCAGACCTACTGGCTGGACCAGTACGTGGCCCTGCCGGCCGCGCAGCGCGACAACGAAGTGCTGAACAAGTGGCTGGCCGGCAGCGATGCCGCTGCGGTCAAGTCGCTGGTGAACAAGCTGGGCGGCACCGAGCTGGGCAGCCTGGACAATCGCCTGAAGTGGTTCAAGGCCGACCGTGCCGCGTTTGAAGCCAGCAGCGATCCGGCCATCCAGTACGCCGTGGCCGTCATGCCGGCACTGCTGAAGCAGGAAGAGCAGAAGAAGATCCGCGAAGGCGAATCACTGACCGCCCGCCCGCTGTACCTGCAGGCCGTGGCCGACTACAAGAAGAGCCAGGGCGAGTTCGTCTATCCGGATGCCAACCTGTCGCTGCGCATCACCTTCGGCAACGTCATGGGCTATGGCAAGGACGGCGTGAAGTACACCCCGTTCACCACCCTGGAAGGCGTGGCGGCGAAGGAAACCGGTGAAGATCCGTTCGATTCGCCGAAGGCGCTGCTCGATGCGGTCAAGGCCAAGCGTTACGGCGGCCTGGAAGACAAGCGCATTGGTTCGGTGCCGGTGAACTTCCTGTCCAACCTGGACATCACCGGCGGCAACTCCGGTTCGCCGGTGCTGGATGCCAACGGCAAGCTGGTCGGCCTGGCCTTCGATGGCAACTGGGAATCGGTCAGCTCCAACTGGGTGTTCGACCCGGTGATGACCCGCATGATCGCCGTCGACAGCCGCTACATGCAGTGGATCATGCAGGAAGTGGCGCCGGCGCCGCAGCTGCTGAAGGAACTGAACCTGGTCAAGTAAGGTTCGCGGTTCGGGGCGGTCCATCCACGCATGGCGTGGATCTACTGCCTGTACCGATGGTAGTGCCGGCCGCTGGCCGGCAACCTCGACCAGATAGCCGGAGTTTCCGAAACCCCGCGACCCACGTCGCGGGGTTTTTTCATGCCCGGCCCGGCCGGGTGCGCCGAACAGGTATCATCCCTGTTCCGCGTACTTCACAGGATGTGAACGAAACGCGGAAACCTCCTCCCCCCAGGACCCCTTGCACGCATGCGCATCCTGCTTGCCCGCCACGGCGAAACGCCGTGGAACGCCGAAGGCCGCTACCAGGGCCAGATCGATATTCCGCTTTCGCCGATCGGTGAAGCCCAGGCCCAGGCACTGGGTGCCCGCCTGGCCTCGGTGGACATCACCCGTGCCGTCGCCTCGCCGCTGTCGCGCGCGCAGCGCACCGCGCAGCTGGCGCTTGGCGCCGCGCGTGCCGACATGCTGCTGACCGAGCCGGAGCTGCAGGAAATCGCCCACGGTGAGTGGGAAGGCCTGCTCGCCAGCGAGATCAACGAAAAGGATCCGTCGCGCCTGCAGGCCTGGCGCGAGGAGCCCGATACCGTGCTGATGCCCGGTGGCGAATCGCTGCGCCTGGTGCTGGAACGCAGCTGGCGTGGCCTGGCCCGTGCCACCGAAGGCCTCGGCGAGCACGACACCCTGCTGGTGGTTGCGCACGATGCGGTCAACCGCGTGATCCTGTGCAAGGTGCTGGGCCTGCCGATTTCCCGCCTGTGGACCTTCCGCCAGGCGCCGACCACGCTCAACCTGCTCGAAGGCGCCGACCTGGACAGCCTGGAAGTGGTGCGCCTGAACGACTGCGCCCACCACACGCCGTTCTTCGGCGAAGCCAAGCACCGCGCACTCTGACCCGCCACACCGAACCACCTGTACCTGCTGGAAGCACTGCCGTGACGAACACCCCGACCACCCTGGCCGATTGGCTGGATTACATTGAACGCCAGCACCCGGCGACCATCGACATGGGCCTGGAGCGCGTGCGCGCCGTGGCCACGGCGATGGGTCTTGGCGCGCCGGCCGGGCGCACCATCGTGGTCGGTGGCACCAACGGCAAAGGCTCCACCGTGGCCTTCATCGAGGCCATCGGCCGTGCTGCCGGTTGGAAGGTGGGTGCCTACACCTCGCCGCATCTGCTGCGCTACAACGAACGTGTGCGCATCGATGGCCAGGATGTCGACGATGCGGCGCTGGTTGCTGCGTTCAATGCCGTCGAAGCGGCACGCGGCGATACCACGCTGACCTATTTCGAGTACGGCACGCTCGCTGCTTTGCAGCTGTTCGCCGACGCCGGGCTGGACCTGGCGGTGCTGGAAGTGGGCCTGGGCGGCCGCCTGGATGCGGTCAACATCGTCGACGCCGACGTGGCGGTGATCACCACCGTGGACATCGACCATGCCGAGTGGCTGGGCGAGGACCGCGAAGCGATCGGCGCCGAGAAGGCCGGCATCATCCGTGGCTGGAAGCCGGTGATCCTGGGCGAGACCGATCCGCCGTCCAGCGTGCTGGCGCGTGCCTATCTGGTGGGTGCCAACGCGATCCGCGGCGGCAGCGATTACTTCTACGAGCCGATCGACGCCCAGCGCTGGCGCTGGCGCGACGTCGGCCTGCGCATGGAGCTGCCGACCCCGGCGCTGGCCGGCCCGATCCAGCTGGCCAATGCCGGTGCTGCCATCGCCGCCCTGCGCGCGCTGGACAAGCCGGTGCCGCGTGCGGCGTGGGCTGCCGGTATCGCAGCAGCGCGTATCTCCGGCCGCATGCAGGCATTCGAGCGCGACGGCGTGCAGATCCGCGTGGACGTGGGCCACAACCCACAGGCGGCGGGCCAGCTGGCGCGTGCGCTGAAGGCCGAAGTGTCAGCCGGCCGCACCCTGGCGGTGTACGCCGCGTTGCAGGACAAGGACGCGGCGGGTGTGGTGCAGGCCCTGCAGGACGTGGTGGGCGAGTGGACCCTGGCCGGGCTGGACGGTCCGCGTGGGCAGAGCGCCGCTCAGCTGCAGGCACGCCTGAGCGGTACGGTGGCGGCCAAGGCACCGCTGGCCGATAGCGTCGAACAGGCCTTGGCGCAGGTGCTGGCCCAGGCTGAGCGGGGTGATCGGGTGCTGGTGTTCGGCTCCTTCCATACCGCCGCTGCGGCCCTGCAGTGGCTGCAGGGCGACGCCTGATCCGCGTTCAGCCAACGCCGACGCCGGCCGGTCCGGCACCCGTATAATCGACGGCAATCTCCGGACAGTTGCCTGCCTCACGTGGATACGCCTCTGAAACAGCGTCTGATTGGTGCCATCGTGCTGGTGGCACTGGCCGTGATTTTCCTGCCGATGCTGGTCAAGGGACCCGCACCCGACAGCGGTGTCGCCAATGTGCCGATCGCCGCGCCGGATGCGCCGGCCGATGGCCAGTTCGAAACCCGTGAGCTGCCTCTGGTCGCCCCGGCCGGTGGTGCCACCGGCCTGCAGACCGGGCAGGCCAAGCCGCTGCAGGAGGCTGCCACGCCGGCTACGCCGCCGACCGTGGACACCTCGCCGGCAGTCGCCGCCGGCAACTATGCGGTCACCTTCGGTGCCTACGGCAGCAAGGCCGACGCCGATGCGGTGATCGCCTACCTGAAGCGCTCGCAGCTGCCGGGCTTCGCTGAAACGGCCACCATCAACGGCCGCCAGGCATGGCGCGTGCGCGTTGGACCTTACGCCGACCGTGCCCAGGCCGAAGCGGCCCGCCTGCAGGCGGTGAAGATCCGTGCGGATGTGAAGGCCGAAGTGATCACCCTGGACGCGGCGGCCGGCAGCAGTGCCCCGGTTGCGGCCACCCCGGCACCGGCTGCGCCGAGCGCCAGCACCCCGTCCGCAGCTGTTGCGCCCTCGGCCAGCGGCAACCCGGTCCGCAGCGAAAGCCTGCCGCCGAGCACGCCAACGGCGACCGCGCCGCCGGCCGCCAAGCCGGAACCGCCGAAGCCGGCGCCGAAGCCCGAACCGAAGCCGGAGGCCACCGCCAGCAAGCCGGCGACGGCGCCGACCACACCGGCAGCACCAGCTGCCAGCGGCGTCGGCTTTGCCGTGCAGCTGGGCGCGTTCGGTCAGGCCAACGATGCCAATGCCCTGCGCGACAAGGTTCGTGCCGCTGGTTTCAGCGCTTTCGTCGAGCAGGTGCGCACGGACAAGGGCACCCTGCATCGCGTCCGCGTCGGGCCGGTGGCCAACCGCGCTGACGCCGAGCAGCTGAAGGCGCAGGTCGCCGCCAAGGTTGGCGTGGCCGGCATGGTCCGACCGCACCCATGACCCACGCGCAGCCCCGTTGCCAGCGCCGCCGAAGGAGCGGGGCGCCATGATCGACGTGGTGCTGCTGATCGTGATCGCCGCCTCGACCCTGCTGGGGATGCTGCGCGGCTTCGTCGGAATCGTCATCGGCACCCTGTCGTGGCTGCTGGCCGCGTGGGCGGCCTTCGCCTTCGGCAATGATGCCGCCCACTGGTGGGCCGCGCCGGCGGCCCCCGGTGGCGAACACTTCGTCGGTGGCTACCTGGGGGTCGGCATCGGCGTGATGATCGTGGTCGCGGTCATCGGCATGGTCATCAAGGCCCTGGTCCACCGCAGCATGCTGACCAGCCTGGACCGCCTGCTGGGCGGGGTGCTGGGCGCGGTGCGAGGCGGCCTGATCGCCGCGGTCCTGCTGCTGCTGGGCAGCTTCACCCCGCTGACCGCCGAACCCTCCTGGCAGCGCTCGGCGGTGCGTCCGTTGCTGAACCCGACCGTGGCCTGGATGAACAGCAAACTGCCGCACTGGGAGGTTCCCGGGGCCGATCTGCTGCCCAAGGCCTTGCCGACCGACGCGCTGTCCCCATCTGCATTGATGGAGTTGGGCAAGAACGCAGGCGCCGGGTTGGGAAAGCCGGGCGCGGCAGGCGATAATGGCATCCTCAACCAGGTAGTGGCAGGCAGCGGATGGCTGCGGCCTGCGAAAGCGGAACAGGGCGATTCCTACGATCCGGCCGAAGTGCGCCCGGACGCTCCTGCACTGCCGGACAGTATCGAGCCGGGCGATCCGGCCAACGTCGACCGCGCGCGCGGCGACCACCGCGGCCAGGTACGGCCACCTTCCTTGTAACTGGGCACAGCCCAGCGGAGACCTCGCACCATGTGTGGCATCGTCGGAATCGTCGGCAACCAGAACGTCGCCGGGCAGTTGTATGACGGCTTGACCGTTCTCCAGCACCGTGGCCAGGATGCGGCGGGCATCGCCACCGCCAGCGGCAGCCGCCTGCGCGTGCAGAAGGCCACCGGCCTGGTCCGCGATGTGTTCGATGCCCGCACCATGTCCACCCTGGAAGGCAGCGTCGGCATCGCCCATGTGCGCTACCCGACCGCCGGTTCGGAAGGCATGGACGAGGCACAGCCCTTCTACGTCAATTCGCCGTACGGCATCGCGCTGGCCCACAACGGCAACCTGATCAACACCGAAGCGCTGCGCCAGCAGGTGTTCGAGCAGGACCGCCGCAACGTCAACACCGATTCGGACAGCGAAGTGCTGCTGAACGTGTTCGCCTATGAACTGGAGCAGCAGCGCCAGCTCAGCCCGGAAGCCGCGATCCGCGCGGTGGCCGGCGTGCACCGCCGCTGCAAGGGTGGCTATGCGGTGGTCAGCGTGGTGCTGGGCCTGGGCCTGGTCGCCTTCCGCGATCCGCATGGCATCCGGCCGCTGGTACTGGGCAAGCGCAGCCACGCCGAAGGTGACGAGTACATCGTCGCCTCCGAGTCGGCCGCGCTGGACGTGCTGGGCTTCCAGCGCGTGCGCGACGTGCAGCCGGGCGAAGCGCTGGTGATCACCGCGCGTGGCGAGCTGTTCTCGGAAATCTGCGCCGAGCCGGCCGAGCACACCCCGTGCATCTTCGAATACGTGTACTTCGCGCGCCCGGATTCGATGATCGACAACGTCTCGGTGCACAAGGCGCGCATGCGCATGGGCATCAAGCTGGGCGAGAAGATCCTGCGCCTGCGCCCGGACCACGACATCGACACCATCATCCCGATCCCGGATACCTCGCGCGATGCCGCGCTGGAGATCTCCAACGTGCTCGGGGTGAAGTACCGCGAAGGCTTCATCAAGAACCGCTACATCGGCCGCACCTTCATCATGCCGGGCCAGGGCGAACGCGTGAAGTCGGTGCGCCGCAAGCTCAACCCGATCCACCTGGAGTTCCGCAACCGCGTGGTGCTGCTGGTGGACGACTCGATCGTGCGCGGCACCACCAGCCAGCAGATCGTGCAGATGGCCCGTGATGCGGGCGCGCGCAAGGTGTACCTGGCCAGCGCGGCACCGCCGGTGCGCTACCCGAACATCTACGGCATCGACATGCCGGCGGCCGAAGAGCTTGTCGCGCACAACCGCACCGTGGAAGAGATCGAGGCCCACCTGGGCTGCGACTGGCTGATCTACCAGGACCTGGAAGACATGGAAGCGGCGGTGAGCGAGGGCAACCCGGCGCTGCGCAACTTCGATTCGTCCTGCTTCAACGGCCACTACCCGACGGGTATCGAGCCGGGCTACTTCGAGCGCATCCAGCAGCTGCGTTCGGACGACGCCAAGCACAAGCGCCGCGCCTGAGGTCCAGGCGTGGTCGATGTACCCGACGTTGGTGGCGACCTGCTGCGCGCTGCGCAGCAGTGCCTGGCCGAAGCCGACCCGCTGCGCAAGGTGGCGCTGACCCAGGCCCATGCCGCCGCGTTCCGTGCTGGCCGCCTGAAGGTGGCGGCCGATGCACCGCCGCCGGAGCCGATCCGGATGCCCGGCCGGCCGCCGCAGCTGGTGCTGGTGCATCCGCGTGAAGTGCCGCGGCGTGGACTGGGCGGTGTGGAAGGGCGTGCCGCCTTCATCCACGCCATCGCCCATATCGAACTCAACGCGATCGACCTGGCCTGGGATGCGGTATACCGCTTCCGTGGCCTGCCGCCGGCGTTCCATGCAGACTGGGTCAGCTGTGCCGACGACGAATCGCGGCACTTCATGCTGCTGCGCGAACGCCTGCAGGTGCATGGCCACGACTATGCCGATTTCCCAGCGCACAACGGCCTGTGGGAAATGTGCGAAAAGACCGCCCATGACGGCCTGGCACGCATGGCGCTGGTGCCGCGCGTGCTGGAAGCGCGCGGCCTGGACGTAACGCCCGGCATGATCGGGAAGCTGCGCAATGTCGGCGATGGCGAAACCGCCGATGTGCTGGAAGTGATCCTGCGCGAGGAAGTGGCGCACGTCGCTGCCGGTTCGCGCTGGTACCGCTGGTACTGCGACCGCGCCGCTGTCGAGCCGCGTGCGCGCTTCAAGGAACTGCTGGTGGAGTACGCCGGCGGCTACCTGCATGGGCCATTCAACATCGAAGCGCGCCTGCTGGCCGGGTTCGATGCGGATGAGTTGGCCAACCTGATTGAACAGGCCGGTTGAAGAAAAGGGGACGGAGGGGATTAAGTCGTTTTTGGCACAAACGACTTAATCCCCTCCGTCCCTTTTTTCATGCGTTCGGCAACACCACGCGCTTGCCATCCACCGTTGGCCGGTTGATGTAGAACAGGCCGGGCCCTGGCCGGTAGGGCAGTTCGCTCACCCCGGCATCGGCGGCATAGGTCAGTGCGGTGTCGCCCAGTGCATCGAAGTTCCAGTGCGCCGACTGCATCAGGTAGCGCCGTCGCAGCAGCGCCTCCTGTGTCTGCGTCAGTGGCTGTCCGGCCACCAGTCGGCGTGCGATCGGCTGCAGGGCGGACGGCAGTTCCCAGCCGGGAACTCCAGCGGCATTGGCGGTCCATTGCACGCCAGCATCGATGGCCTGCTGCTGCATCACCTGCAGTGCGATCAGCTGGTAACGCCAGTCGATGCGCCGACGCAGCACCACCGCGGCGGTCACATACAGCACCGGCGACAACAGCACGCTGCGGCTGCCGGCGCGACGCTGCTGCTGCCACTGGTGCCAGACGTCCACCCAGATCTCCTTTTCACCCACGCCCAGCTGCTGCCGCCAGCGTTCGGCGTCGGCCTGCGTTTCGGCGTAGGCCGTGGTGGCCTGCAGCAACGCCAGTGGAGGGACCTGGTAGTCGGAAACCGGTGGGCGACGCAGCTGCTGCCGGCGTGGACGGCTGAGCAGCTTGGGCCCTTCTTCCAGCTGGTTGTAGCCACCGCCGATGTTGGCGTGCACGCCGGGCAGGGCGATCTCGGTGAACGTTGGCGCGACGCTGGTCAATGGATAGTGTTGGCGATGCTCGTCACGCGCGGCCAGTTGCACGACGTGTGCCGCGATGCCACTGCGCAGGGCGAGCTGCGGGTGTTCATCGGCGCGGCCACCATTGACTGCAACCACGGTGTCGAACAGTCCGATGAAGCGCAACACCGGCGTGACGGCGGCGAAGTCCGCAGTGCAGGGCAGGCCGGCGCCCTGCAGCAGCTGGCGCCAGCGCGCGCTGTCCCAGGCCTGCAGCTGGTTTGCGATATCACGTGCCGCGGCAGCACCGCGCGAATAGCCGAACAGATCCAGCTGCACGCCACGCAGCGGTCGCTGCCAGCGCGCGGACAGCTCGGCCAGTGCCGCCGGCAGCAGCACCTGCAGCGCGCGCTGCACTTTCGCGCGAACGCCACTGGCACCGATGCCGAAGGCCAGTCCGATCAGATCGTCATCGGCATCATCGCGGGTCCCCACGCCCTCGACATAGATCGACAGCGAAGGCGCGGCCATCGCATCGCGGCGGCTGTCCAGATACAGCTGCTGCAGGCGCGCGATGTTGGTCAGGCCGTTGTCGTAGCTGCTGGTCAGCCGGCTCTGGTAGGTCGAATCATCATCCGCGCGCAGCTGCGCCGGGCGTGGCTGCGGAACCTGTGGGCGACCGCGTGCCAGGTTGTGTGCGTTGTTGCGGGTGCCATCGAAGAACAGGCCGATCCGCAGCAAGCCGACATCTTCGTCCGTGTCCTGCGATGGTGCCATGTGCATTCCCCGTCGTGGCTGCGTCACGGTAGCGCGAAAGCGGTGTATTGGCGAAGTGTAGTGACGCTTTTGACCTTACTTAACGCAGATGCGGTCGATCACAGTTCCTGATTTTCATTCCCATCTTCTATTGAATTCACACGACCCGCGCAGGCCAGATGGCCAGACCCGGTAGACCCGGGCGTGCTGCATCAACGCTGTTCACATCATTCAAGGAGCGACGCAATGTTGTCCAGATCGATTGGCAAAGCGGCAGGTGGCCTGGTGTTGGGTTTGTCGGTGGCAGCGGCCGCGCATGCGGCACCGTTGTTCGAGCCGGTGACAGTCATCAGCCGCGCATCGGCAAACAGTGAGCCCGCGCTGGGCAAGCTGCTGGCCACCCCGTCCACCGCGACGGTACAGGAAGTGCGTGTCGACGCTGCTGCCACTGCGCAGCCGCAGCTGGAGTTCGAACTGCTTGGCCAGCGCGTGCAGGCGGTGCGCAGCAAGGTGGAAGCCCTGCCCGATGGCGGCAGCATCTGGTACGGCCAGTTGCGCTCGCCGTCTGATCGGCTGACTGCCGCCACTTCGAATGGCCAGGATGATCCTGGTAATTCAGTGATCCTGGTGCGTTCGGGCAACACCCTCACCGGTTCGATCCGCAAGGACGGAAAGCTGTATCGCCTGCGCCCGCTGGGCAACCGCCATGTACTGGTGGAAGTGGATGAATCGCGGATGCCGGCCGACCATC
Source organism: Stenotrophomonas sp. INTA L402-1 (assembly GCF_059295135.1). Classification (NCBI taxonomy): domain Bacteria; kingdom Pseudomonadati; phylum Pseudomonadota; class Gammaproteobacteria; order Lysobacterales; family Lysobacteraceae; genus Stenotrophomonas; species Stenotrophomonas sp. INTA L402-1. The sequence goes on along the minus strand of NZ_JCAFWP010000018.1, from coordinate 56,092 downwards.
CGGCCGACTACAACCAGCTGCCGAAAATCCCGATGGGCAACAATGACCGCATCGGCATCGCGCAGGCCTCGTCCGGTACCCCGGCCACCATCCGCGTGCTGGTGGTGGCAACCAATGCAGCGGTAACGGCCTATGGCGGCAACATGCAGTCGCTGGTGCAGCTGGCGGTGGCCGAATCCAACCAGGGCTACGTCAACAGCAACGTGGGCATCACCCTGCAGCTGGCCGGCTATGAAACCACCAGTTACACCGAATCCGGCAACTTCACCACGGACCTGACCCGCTTCCGCAACACCAGCGACGGCTACATGGACAGCATCCACACCAGCCGCAACAACACTGCGGCCGATGTCGGCGTGCTGCTGATCAACAACACGAGCTACTGCGGGTTGGCCTCGGGCATCGGTTCGACGGCATCGACGGCGTTCGCGGCGGTGTACTGGGACTGCGCGACCGGCTACTACTCCTTCGCGCATGAGATCGGCCACCTGCAGAGTGCGCGGCACGATATCGCCAGTGATCCCAGCACGTCGCCCTATGCCTATGGGCACGGCTATCGCTACGAGCCGTCCTCCGGTTCGCGCTGGCGCACGATCATGGCTTATGACTGCTCGGCCGGCTGCCCGCGCCTGAACTACTGGTCCAACCCGAACATCAACTACAACGGCATCCCGATGGGCAATGCCAGCACCGCCGACAACCAGCGCGTGCTGGTCAATACCAAGGCCACCATCGCGGCCTTCCGCTGAGGCCAACCGCCGACCGGGGTCGGCGTCTACCCGGGTGCGTTCACCTGCCCTGGTAGATGCCAACCTTGGTTGGCACCCCGCGATCCATCATTCGCGCGCGAGCGTATCCAGCGACCAGCCGCCGGCATCCACGCGCAGCACCGATCCCTGTTCGTACCAGTCACCCAGCACGATGCGGTTGCAGGCGCGGCCACCGGCCTGCAGCGTGTGCACCGCCGGGCGATGGGTGTGGCCGTGGATCATGGTGTCCACGCCATGGCGCACGAAGGTGGCATCGACTTCGGCGGGTGACACGTCGGTTACCGACTCGAACTGCGCACGATCATCCTGCTTCATTTCCGACTGGCGGGCCTGGCTGGCGTCGCGGGCCTTCTGCGCGAAGGCGATGCGTGCGGCCAGCGGCTGCGACAGGAACTGCGCCTGGAAGACCGGGTCGCGCGTCTGTGCGCGGAACTGCTGGTAGGGGATGTCGTCCGTGCACAGCAGGTCGCCGTGCTGCAGCAGCACCGGGCGGCCGTACAGCTCGATCACGCACGGGTCGGGCAGGATGCGCAGGCCGGCACGGCGCGCATAGTCTTCGCCGAGCAGGAAGTCGCGGTTGCCGCGGATGAAGTACACCGGTACGCCGCTGTCGGAAAGTACCTTCAGCGCGTCGGCCACCGCATCGGCAGCAGGCGAGGGCGTGTCGTCGCCGATCCAGGCTTCGAACAGGTCGCCGAGGATGTACAGCGCATCGGCGCCGGGCGCCTGCTCGCGCAGGAAGCGCAGGAACAGGTCGGTGATCTCCGGACGGCTGGGGTCCAGGTGCAGGTCGGAAATGAACAACGTGGTCATGCAGGCATTCTAGGGCATCCACCGCCGGGCATGGCCCGGCGCTGCCGAAGGGATCTGACCCCGGGGGCTACACCGGCAGCGGCAACCAGGCCAGGCTGGCCGATGCCAGCAGGATGGCAATGCCGGTGGCGGCCAGTACATCGGACGGGTAGTGCAGGCCCAGCACCACCCGCGACAGCGCGACGCCGAAGGTGAACGGCACCAGCAGCGGCGCCAGCCACGGGTAGTAGGCCAGCGCGACGATGGTGAACGACACTGCGTGCAGGGTGTGCCCGGAGGGGAAGCTGAACTCGTCCAGCGGCGCCACCCAGGCACGGATGCGCAGATCGGCCGCATACGGGCGGGGGCGCCGTGTCCAGCGCTTGAGGCCCTTGTAGAGCAGCAGGGCGGCCAGGCCGGTGGCGGCCATGTGCACCGATGCACGCAGTCCGTCGAAGCCGTCCACCGCCACCAGCGCGCCCATCAGCACGTACCAGAACACGCCATCGCCGAGCCGGCTGATGACCGAGAACAGGCGACGCACGCGGCGACGCCGGCAGTAGTGGTTGGCCCTGCGGCAGAGCCGCGCCTCGCGGCCGGCCAGCAGCTCAAGCGGCGTGGTGCGCATGGCCGCTCCTCCGCGACTGGGCCAGCTCGGCCAGCAGGGCATCGAATTCGGCAACCACCTGCTGTGGATGCAGGCGCTTCATCGCACGCGCGGCGCTGCTGCCGAATTCGCGGCGCCGTGCATCATCGGCGGCCAGCTGCACCGCTGCCTCGATGAACTGCTCATCGTTTTCCACGGCCGCACCGTTCTCGCCATCACGCAGGTATTCGCGGGCCGCACCGTAGTCGAAAGCGACGGTGGCCAGGCCGCTGGCCATGCTTTCCAGGGTCACGTTGCCAAAGGTCTCGCTGCGGCTGGGGAACAGGAACAGGTCACCGCTGGCGAAATGCCGTGCCAGGGCTTCGCCGCGCTGGATGCCGCAGAAAATGAAATCGGGGTTTTCATGTGCCAGTTTTTCGCGGGCCGGACCATCACCCACCCAGACGAAGCGGGCTTTGGGTCGGATCTGCTGCAGGCGGCGGAAGGCTTTCACCGCCAGGCCAAGGTTTTTTTCCGCAGCGATGCGGCCGACATGGATCGCGACCAGGCCGTTGCCGTCCACGCCCCATTCCTCGCGCAGCGCCGGGTCGCGCCGGCCCGGATCGAACTGCTGGCTGTCGACCGCGCGTGCCAGCAGGCGCACGCGTTCGAAGCCCTGTTCACCGAGGAACTGCTGCAGCTCGCGGGTGGGCACCAGGGTTGCATCGGCCTGGTTGTGGAACCGGCGCATCCAGCGCATCGCGGCAGCCTGCAGCCAGGCCACGCCGTAGTCGGGCAGGTACTCGTCGAAGCGGGTATGGAAACCACTGGCGACCGGAATGCCAAGGCGGCGCGCGGTGCGCAGCGCCGACCAGCCCAGCGGCCCTTCGGTGGCGATGTAGACCGCATCGGGACGCTGCTGCTGCCAGTGGCGGTTGAGCCTGATCGGTGCAGGCAGGCCGAAGCGCAGGCCGGGGTAGCGCGGCAGTGCGGCGCCCGGCACCAGCAGCGTGCCCGGTGCCGAGTCCAGTGCTTCGCTGGTCTGGCGTGGCCGGATCAGGTCGATGTCATGGCCGGAATTGCGCAGTCCCTGCTCCAGGCCCTGCACGGTGAGGGCAACGCCGTTCACTTCCGGCGGGTAGGTCTCGGTGACGATGGCATAGCGCATGGCGGGCCTCCGGGTTTCCGGCATGCTCGGGCCTGGCGATGTAGCCGATATGACCGCTTTGCGACCGCCAGATGACGCGGGTTGGGCCCGCGTGCCACCACGGCCCGGAAGGGCCGTGGTGGGTGACGCGTACGGTGCGTGGATCAGAAGCGCTGCTGGTATTTCATGTAGATGAAACGGCCGATGTCGAAGCCACCGTAGTAGGAGAACAACGAGTGCAGCCTCAGGCTACGAAGGGCCGGAACTGGATGCCCAGCCCGGCGATGCCGTCGGTCTCGCCGATCAGATCGGCGCGCAGCAGTGGCCGGGCATCAATGAAGGCCTGCGGCACGATCAACGACAGGCGGTTGTCGTCGGCGGTCAGTTCCAACGCCGGCAGTGGATCGTCCTCATGGGCACGATTGAGCAGCACCGCCAGGCGCAGCAGGGCGGCCAGCCGGCGAGCGGTCAGCAGCAGGCGCTCGGGCAGGGCGTCGAAGGCGGTCTTGGTCACGCTGCGGCGATGGCTGCGCACCAGCGCGGCCAGCATCTGCTGTTCCTGCCGCGAGAAACCGGCGATATCCGAGTGTTCCAGCACGTAGCTGCCATGCACGTGGTAGCCGCTGTGCGCGATCATCAGGCCCAGCTCGTGCAGGCGCGCGGCCCAGCCGAGCATGCGCGCGTCGTCGGCATCGAGCCGCCAGCGTTCCTGCACCTGTTCCAGCAGTGACAGCGCGGTGTCCTGCACACGGTCGGCCTGCACGGTATCGATGCCGTAGCGCTGGCTGAGCGCGGACACCGATTCATCGCGCAGATCGTTCTCGCCAGCGCGGCCGACGATGTCGTAGAGGATGCCTTCGCGCATCGCGGCCTTGCTGACCAGCAGCTTCTGCAGGCCCAGCGCCTGGAAGGCGGCCTCCAGCACCAGGATGCCGCCGGCAATGATCGGGCGGCGGTCGCTGGACAGTCCCGGCAACTGGATGTCGTCGATCTTCTTGGCCTTCAGCAGTTCGTCGCGCAGTTGCGGCAGGGCCTCGGCGGTAATCGCGCCCTTGCTCAGCTTCATCGTCGCGCAGATCTCGCTGATCGCCTTGTGCGTGCCCGAAGAACCCAGCGCTTCCTGCCAGCCCAGCGCGCGGTACTTGCTGGCGAAGGGCTGGAACTCGCGACCGATCTCGGCCAGCGCGTCCTTCCAGCGCTTCTTGCTCAGCTTGCCGCCGGGGAAGAAACGCCGGGTGCTGGCAATGCAGCCGGCCTGCAGGCTTTCGCGCTCCAGGGTCTGCATGCCCATGCCGATGATGAATTCGGTGGAGCCGCCGCCGATGTCGATGACCAGCCGGCGCTGGCCGGGCTTGGGCGGTTGTGCATGGGCCACGCCCAGGTAGATCAGGCGCGCTTCTTCGCGGCCGCTGACCACTTCGATGGCGTGCCCGAGCGCGGTTTCGGCGGGAACCAGGAACGACTGCGGTGAACGCAGCTGGCGCACGGTGTTGGTGGCCAGTGCGCGCACCCGGTGCGGCGGTACATTGCGGATGCGCTGGCCGAAGCGGGCCAGGCATTCCAGCGCGCGCTGCCGGGCAGCGGAGGAGAGTCCCCCTTTGCCATCCAGGCCGTCGGCCATGCGCACCGTCTCGCGCAGGCGGTCGATTACCCGCAGCTGGCCGAGCGTGTAGCGCGCGATGACCATGTGGAAACTATTGGAGCCAAGGTCGATGGCGGCCAGCAGGTCGCCATCCTGCAATGCGGGCGGAGTCGTGGTGGTGTGCGGCATGGACGAATGTTAGCCGAAGGGGCGGTGCGCTCGTCACCGCGCGACCTTCACATTTTGGAAGAGGGGAGTGCGGCTGGGCTGCGCCCTGCACCTGCAGAGGCAACGTCAACGTCAAGAGCTGGCTATCCGTGGGATGGCGGGGTAGGTCCGGTCGAGGGGGACGCTGCAAGTACGTCCATGTAAGCTCGGTCGCCGCATCCATGCGGCTCACGCCCCCTCAACCGGACCCACCCCGCCTTCGACAGATTTCTGCGATCTGATGGTGGGTGCCGACCGTTGGTCGGCACTGATCCTATCCAGCCCCAAATCGGTGCCTACCGCTCCTGGTAGGTGTCGACCTTGGTCGACACACCGGGTTACAGACCCTGCATCAGTGCCATCTGCGCAGAATGCGGTGCCTCGTCGTGGGCGGGCGCACGCTTGTGGTAGATGCCGTCGGCATCCAGTTCCCAGGCGTTGAGGTTGTCGTCCAGGTAGTTCTGCAGGACCTCGCGGTAGACCCGCTTGGCCAGCTCCGGGTCGAGGATCGGAAAGCAGGTCTCGACCCGGCGCAGCAGGTTGCGTTCCAGCCAGTCGGCGCTGGCGCAGTACATCTCCGGTGCGCCGTCGTTGCCGAACCAGTAGACGCGGCTGTGCTCCAGGAAGCGGCCGACGATCGAGCGCACGCGGATGTTGTCCGAGATGCCCGGCACACCCGGGCGCAGGGTGCAGGCGCCGCGGATGATCAGGTCGATCTGCACGCCGGCCTGCGAGGCGGCGTACAGCGCGCGCACCACCTGCGGTTCGTTCAGGGCGTTCATCTTGGCGATGATCCGCGCCGGGCGGCCGGCGGCGGCGATGCGCGTCTCGCGCTCGATGCGGCCGAGGATGCCGGTGTGCAGGGTGAAGGGCGACTGCAGCAGGCGCTTGAGCTTCATCTTCGAGGCCAGCCCGGACAGCTGCTGGAACAGCAGGTGCACATCGTTGCCGATGTCCGCATCGGCGGTGATCAGGCTGATGTCGGTGTACGCACGGGCGGTACCGCTGTGGTAGTTGCCGGTACCAAGGTGCACATAGCGGCGCAGCTTGCGGCCCTCGCGGCGCACGATCAGCAGCATCTTGGCGTGGGTCTTGTAGCCGACCACGCCATACACCACCTGCACGCCGGCCTCCTGCAGGCGATCAGCCAGGCCGAGGTTGGCTTCCTCGTCGAAGCGGGCGCGCAGTTCGACCACCACGGTCACGTCCTTGCCGTTGCGTGCGGCTTGGATCAGTGCATCGACAATCAGCGAATCCTTGCCGGTGCGGTACAGGGTCTGCTTGATCGCCAGCACGTTGGGATCGACCGCCGCCTGCCGGATCAGGTCCAGCACGGCGGTGAAGGCATCGAACGGGTGATGCAGCAGCAGGTCGTGGCGCGCCACTGTCTCGAAGATGCCGTCGCTGTCGCGCAGCGTGCGCGGGGTCATCGGCGGGTACTTCAGGTCCGGCTGTGCGATCAGGTCGTACAGCTGGATGATGCGGTTGAGGTTGACCGGGCCGTCGATGCGGTACACCGCGTTCTCGGTCAGGCCGAAGTTCTGCAGCAGGGTGCGCACGATGTCGCGTGGCATGTCCTGCGCGATCTCCAGGCGCACCGCCGGCCGGTAGCCGCGGTCGACCAGTTCATCGCGCAGCGCCAGCGCCAGGTTCTCCACTTCCTCCTCGTCCACCACCAGCTCGGAATTGCGGGTGACGCGGAACTGGTAGGCCCCCTGGACTTCCATGCCCGGGAACAGCTCATCGACGAAGGTCGACAGCACCGACGACAGGAACACGAAGTTCTGCGGACCGCCGAGCTTCTCCGGCAGCTGGATGATGCGCGGCAGCGAGCGCGGCGCACGCACGATGGCCAGGTGGCCGGCGCGGCCGAACGCGTCGGTGCCCTTCAGCACCACCACGATGTTCAGCGACTTGTTGAGGATCTTCGGGAACGGGTGCACCGGGTCCAGGCCCAGCGGTGACAGCACCGGCATGATCTCGTTGCGGAAGTACGCACGCAGCCAGCGCTTCTGGCGATCGGTCCAGGAATGGCGGCCGAGCACGCCGATGCCGGCGTCCATCAGCGCCGGGCGCAGCGTCTCGTTCCAGCAGCGGTACTGCTGGTCCACCAGTTCCGCGGCGCGGTCATGGATGGCGTTGAGGATGGCCTGCGGGCTCATCCCGTCCGGCGCCGGCGGCAGGCCGAATTCCTGCGCGTGGCGTACGGCGGCGGCGCGGATCTCGAAGAACTCGTCGAGGTTGGTGCAGGAGATGCACATGAAGCGCAGGCGCTCCAGCAGCGGCACCTGCGGGTCCATCGCCTGCGCCAGCACGCGGAAGTTGAAATCCAGCTGCGACAGCTCGCGGTTGATGTACAGCGCCGGGTCGCGCAACGGATCGTTGTCCGGGCTCACGGGGAGGGGGAGGGATCCGAGGCTGCTCATGGCGTCATTCTTCGATGGGGGTCAGGGGGGCGGACTCGCGCGGGCGCACGTGGTCGGCATCGAAATGGCAGGAGAACACCGAGCCCTTGCCGACCTCGCTTTCAATCTCCAGCCGTGCGTGGTGCAGGCCGAGGATGTGCTTGACGATGGACAGGCCCAGGCCGGTACCGCCGCTTTCGCGGGAGCGGCTGCTGGAGACACGGTAGAAACGTTCGGTCAGGCGCGGCAGGTGGGAGGCCGGGATGCCATAGCCGGAATCGCGCACCGCCAGCACGGCACCGTCGCCTTCGCGGCGGAACTCCACGGCGATGCGGCCACCGGCCGGCGTATAGCGCACCGCATTGGTGACCAGATTGGAGAAGGCGCTGTGCAGTTCCTTGGTCGAGCCCTGCAGGTCAACGCCGGCCAGGTCGTCGATGCTGATCTGGTGGCGGCCCTGGCTGTGCGCTTCGGCTTCGCGGCGCAGGGTCGCCAGCATCGGCTGCATGGCCACGGTCTCTTCCTCGCTGTGTTCCTGCGATTCGAGGCGCGACAGGGTCAGCAGGTCTTCCACCAGCTGGGCCATGCGCTGGCTCTGCTTGCGCATTTCTTCCAGCATCGGTCCGGTTCCCGGGAAATCCTCCGGGTCCATCATGTCCAGATAGCCGTGCACCACGGTGAGCGGCGTGCGCAGTTCGTGTGAAACGTTGGCCACGAAATCGCGGCGCACCTGTTCCAGGCGCAGCAGCTTGCTGACGTCGCGGGCGATCAGCAGCCAGTAATCCGACGAATAGGGAATCAGGCGCAGGTTCAGGCGGATCGCCGGATCGACCGGCGAAGGCACGTCGAGGATTGGCTCGGCATTGCGGCCGCCGGCCAGCCAGTGCGCCAGCGGCATCGGCTGCAGGCGTTCGACCAGGGCTTCGCCGAGGTCGTCGGGGTGATGCAGGCCGAGCAGGGCGGTGGCCGCTTCGTTGAACCACTGCACGCGCTGGCTGTTGCGGTCCAGCACCACCACCGCATCGGGAAGTGCGGCGGCCGCAGCGCGATAGCTGCGCAGCATGTCCAGCAGGCGGCGCTTGCGCACGCGCATTTCCACCTGGTTGCGGTACAGCAGGCGGTCCAGCTCGTTCCAGACGCCGGTGCCTTCCTCTGCGGTGTCCCAGCGCTGGCGCGCGGTCAGCCGGCGCAGCACGCTGCGCAGGCGCCAGTAATGCCAGGCCAGCGTGGCCAGCGCGCCCAACGCGATGCACAACCACAGATGGCCCGTGAACCACCCCACCAGTCCGGCGAACAGCAGTACCGCGGCAACGGTGGCCAGGGTCTTCAACCAGGCAGAGCGGATGTGGCGGGGCATTGCGATCTCGTCGTTGAGGTGCGGCGGTTCACTGGGGTGAACCGAGGGTTATAGCAGAGTTGCCGGCGCCGGCACCCGCAGGTGCGTGGCGCCGGCACGACGAGACTCAGGTAGCAGTGGAGAAGCGGTAGCCGGCGCCGCGCACGGTCTGCACCATGTTTTCGGCATTGAACGGTTCCAGCGTCTTGCGCAGGCGGCGGATGTGCACGTCAATGGTGCGCTCCTCCACGTACACGCTGCCGCCCCACACATGGTCCAGCAGCTGGGCGCGGGTATAGACGCGCTCCGGGTGGGTCATGAAGAAGTGCAGCAGGCGGTATTCGGTCGGGCCGATCGGCACCGGCTGGTCGTTGGCGAACACGCGATGGGCGGCGCCGTCGATGCGGATCGGGCCGACCGCCACGCTGCCGTCCTCGTCGTCCTCGCGGGCGCGGCGCATCACCGCACGGATGCGGGCCAGCAGTTCGCGCGCCGAGAACGGCTTGACCACATAGTCGTCGACGCCGGCTTCAAGGCCACCCACGCGGTCGTTCTCTTCGCCGCGGGCGGTCAGCATGATGATCGGCACTTCGCGGGTCAGGGTTTCCTTGCGCCAGCGCCGGGCCAGGTCCAGGCCGCTGGTGCCGGGCAGCATCCAGTCCAGCAGGATCAGGTCGGGGACGCGGTCGGCGATGGCGGTCTGGGCCTCACGGGCGTCGCCGGCGTGGACCGGTTCGTAATCGCCCTTGCGCAGGGCGAAGGCGACCATTTCACGGATCGCGGGCTCGTCATCGACGATCAGGATGCGTTTCTGCACGAGGACACCGTAGGGCTCGGTTACTGGAGTGGTGCCAGTAGACTACGGTTTGATGACATGTTTGTGACTACCTGGCCGGAACCGTTCGGGATTGCCATCGGCCGGTCATGCAGCGCTCAGCGGCGGTCCAGGTCCGGGTCCTGCACGCCCTGCCGGCGCAGCTCCAGCACGGTGGGGGTGATCGCCTCGATGCGCGCATCCACCCGCGCCCGGCCTACGTAGTCCAGCGCCGGGTTGCGCTTGAGCGCCTGCAGCTGCATCAGCGACTGTTCCGGCCGGCCGCTGAGGAAGGCCGCCTCGGCGTAGGCCTCGCTGGCACGCACGCTGTCGCCGGCCAACTCGCTGGCGCGGGCGTACCGCTGCTGGAAGACCGGATCGTTACCGCTTTGCGACAGCAGGGGCCGCAGCATGGCCTGCGCGCGCTGGCCCGCCTCGCGGCTGCCCTGTTCGTTCAGGATCTCGGCATAGGTCAGCGCCACCGGACGGCTGTTGGGGTGCTGACGCAGCAGCTGCTCGAAGCGGCTGTTGGCCTGGGCGGTCTGGCCTGCACGCGATTCGGCCTCGCCCAGCCCCAGAGCCAGCCACAGGTTGTCCGGGCGGGTCTGCAGCAGGCCTGCCAGGGTCTGCCGGGCCTGGGTGGCGCCGGCGCGACCGCTGCGCATCACCGCCAGCGCCTGGCCATAGCGCTGGGCATCGTTGAGGCCGTCCTTCTGACGCTTGGCCAGATCGGCATACTCGCGTTCCAGCTCGGGGGTGGAATCCGCGCTGAGCACGCGCAGGCGCTCGCGCGCCCAGTCGAAGTCGCCACTGGCGCCGCGGCTGAGCTGGCCCATCGGGATGCGCAGCACGCTGCTGGGCAGCAGCGGGTTGGTTCCGCGCAACAGGGGTTCGGCCAGGCTGGGATCGGCCGGGTCCACGCGCTCCCTGCGCTCGCCGCTGGGGGTGCTGGTGGTCAGCAGCACCGTGTCCTTCTTCATCTGGTCGGCGCGGGCCTTCGCCTCGCTGATGCGGGTGATGTTGACCGGATGGGTGCGCAGGAACTCGGGCACGCTGTAGCCACCCTCGTTGCCGCGCATCGCCGATGCCATCCGCTCGAAGAAGCCGGCCATGGCGTCCACGTCGTAACCGCTGCGCGACAGGGTGCGGATGCCGAGGCGATCGGCCTCGGATTCGTTGGAGCGGGTGTAGTTGATCTGGCGCTGCTGCATCAGGCCCATGCCCGAGCTGATCGCGGCCATGGTCGCGTTGCCGGACGACGTGCTGTTGCTGGCCTGTGCGGCCACCACCGCCGCCAGCATGCCGAGCAGGATCGGGATCTGGTCGCGCTGGGCACGCTCGACCCCGCGCAGCACGTGCTGCTGGGTGACGTGGGCGATTTCGTGCGACAGCACCGCAGCCACCTCGTCCTCGCGCTCGGCGGTCAGCACCAGGCCGGCATTGACCCCGATGTAGCCGCCCAGCGTGGCGAAGGCGTTGATCTGGCGGTCCTTCATCACGAAGAAGGTGTACGGCTGGCGAGGCTGGTCGCTGTTGGAGCCGAGCCGGGTACCCATGGTCTGCAGCCAGTCGTTGACCAGCGGGTCATCCAGCAGGTAGCCGTAGTTGCGCAGCTCGCGCAGCATCATCGCGCCGTACTCGGCCTGGCGGGCCGGGGTCAGCAGCTCGCCGGCCGAGGAGCCGATGTCGGGCAGCTTCTCCTGGGCCTGGGCGAGCGGCATGGCCAGGGCCAGGGTGACGGCGGTAGTCAGCAGCAGGGCTCGCAAGCAGTGGGTCCTCGGGCAGGGCGCGCCAAGCGTGGCAGGGTGGGGGGCAACCATTCGTTAATCCACAGTGTTGCGGCCGTGGCGTGGAAATTCCAGCGCACCGGTACCATATGTAGACCGTCGATCCATCGTGGAGTTTCCCGTGACAGCCCAGACCGCCGGCGGTGCCCCCGCCATCACCATCTATTCCACCGCCGTCTGCCCGTACTGCGTGGCCGCCAAGAACTTCCTGAAGAGCAAGGGCCAGCAGTGGACCGAGGTCCGCATCGACCTGGACCCGGTCGAGCGCGAGAAGATGATGGCCAAGACCCGCCGTACCAGCGTGCCGCAGATCTTCGTCGGCGACGTCCACGTGGGCGGCTACGACGACATGATGGCCCTGCACCGTGAAGGCAAGCTCGAGCCGCTGCTGGCCGGGCAGGGCCAGGCATGAGCGCGGCCGACGACGGCAGCAAGGACCGCATCGCCGAGTTCACCGACTTCCGCAAGCGCATGAACGAGCGGATCCTGGGCGAGCCGAACCAGGTGGTGCGCCGCTTCTTCGCGCTGGACACGCAGACCTACCAGGCCGGCGCGCTGGACGTGAAGACCAAGGAACTGCTGGGCCTGGTGGCCTCGATGGTGCTGCGCTGCGACGACTGCATCAGCTACCACGTGGCCCAGTGCAAGGACGCCGGGGTGACCCGAGAAGAGTTCTTCGAGACCTTCTCGGTCGGCCTGGTGGTGGGCGGCTCGATCGTGATCCCGCACCTGCGCCGCGCGGTCGACTTCCTCGACCAGCTCGAAGGCGGCGCCGCCGCCCCGGAAGCGCACGCGCACTGAACCTGACGGGCGCCGGGAACCGGGCCCTGTGGCCCTCCCGGTAGTGCCGGCCGCTGGCCGGCATTCCGTGAACCCCACATGGCCGAGGTTGCCGGCCAGCGGCCGGCACTACCGAGCGCTTCCCCGCAATCCAACAGCCCAGGAGCCCCTTCTTGTTGAAGGGGCGCGCCGACAGGCGGGGGTAGAGGAAGAATGCGCGGGCAATTCTGCCTTACCCGGCTCGGACTAATTGCCTATTTGGGGTCTCCGAGCCGGGTAAGGCATAATTGCCGGTGAAACTTCCTTTGCGCCGGCGTTTCCGGGCACGTCCGGACGGCGTTTTTCCCCCTGTTCGGAACATCGATCAATGACGCAGAAAATTACGGTCATCCGCGGCGACGGCATTGGCCCGGAAATCATGGACGCCACCCTGTTCGTGCTCGACCAGCTCAAGACTGGCCTGGAGTACGAAGACGCCGACGCCGGCCTGGTGGCCCTGGAAAAGCACGGCGACCTGATGCCGGCGGTGACCCTGGAATCGATCGCGCGCAACAAGGTCGCGCTGAAGAGCCCGCTGACCACCCCGGTCGGTGGTGGCTTCACCTCGATCAACGTCAGCCTGCGCCGTCACTTCGACCTGTACGCCAATGTGCGACCGGCCCACACCTTCCCGAACACCAAGTCGCGTTTCGACAACGTCGACCTGATCACCGTGCGTGAGAACACCGAAGGCGCCTACCTGGCCGAAGGCCAGGAAGTGTCGGCCGACGGCGAGACCGCCTTCTCCGGCACCCGCATCACCCGCAAGGGCTCCGAGCGCATCGTGCGCTACGCCTTCGAGCTGGCCAAGAGCACCGGCCGCAAGAAGGTCACCGCCGTACACAAGGCCAACATCATCAAGTCGACCTCGGGCCTGTTCCTGAATGTCGCCCGTGAAGTGGCTGCGCAGTACCCGGACATCGAATTCCAGGAAATGATCGTCGACAACTGCTGCATGCAGCTGGTGATGCGTCCGGAACAGTTCGACGTGATCGTCACCACCAACCTGTTCGGCGACATCATCTCCGACCTGTGCGCCGGCCTCGTCGGCGGCCTGGGCCTGGCCCCGGGTGCCAACATCGGCAAGGACGCGGCGATCTTCGAAGCCGTGCACGGCACTGCGCCGGACATCGCTGGCCAGGGCAAGGCCAATCCGTGCGCGCTGCTGCTGGCAGCGGCGCAGATGCTGGACCATGTCGGCCAGCCGGAAAATGCCGAGCGCCTGCGCAAGGCCATCGTGGCGACCATGGAAGCCAAGGATTCGCTGACCGGCGACCTGGGCGGCACCGGCACCACCATGAGCTTTGCCCAGGCCATCGCCAGCCGCCTGTAAGCGGCCGGCGTTCCGGCTGGAGATCGTCTCGGCGATGCCCAGTCCGGGCCTGCATGCGTTGAAGACGGGCCGTCCTTGTACGGCCCGTCTGCGTTTTCAACTGCGGTTTTTCACCGACAGGATTTTTTCAGATGCCTGAGGCGGCCGTGTGGGTCGTGGCGGCCGTTGCCGTCTATGCTGTCGGCGTGGCCATCTACGCCATCTCCTACTGGCCGTGGTCCCGCGCCCAGCGCGCGCTGCGCCGCCTGCGGACGCAGGGGGCGCCCCTCCGCAGCATGCAGGAGGGCGAGGCGCGCATCCTGCGGTTGATCGAATTTCCGGCAGGATCGCCTGTGTATCTGCTCGAAGGCAGCTGTGCCGCGTTCGTGATCAGGAGCAGGATCTCTCCGGCCCAGCATGTGCAGACCCTGGCCGGCGTCCCAGTGAAGTATCCGGCGGGCCTTGCACGTGCCGTGCGCGCGGGCAGCAATACCGCCGAAGTGGTGCTGGGTCGTGACCACGCGATGATCGTGCGACTCAATGGGGTCAAGCTGGCCCAGTAGCGTCGAGCCATGCTCGACTGCTCCTGCGTAGTCGAGCATGGCTCGACGCTACAAGGACATTCTGTGCGAAATTTGCACAGATCATGTGCTTCTACACGGCTGGTTCGTGCGCCATCCGCTCCGCATCATGTGCCCACTTTCCACCGCACAGGAGCTTGAACATGAACCTCACCGCCTTTGGTCTGGCCAGCCTGATCGGCATGGCCACCGTTACCCCCGTCACCGCTGCCGAACCGGCCCATCCCACCATCCGCCACATGGCTGGCGCACCCGTTGTGGCTTCGCTGGATGCGGCGAAGACCGCCGTGCTGGTGATCGACTTCCAGAACGAATACTTCGACGGCAGCGCTGTGCCGGGCTTCGCCGGTGGCCGCATGGTCATCCCCGATGGCGTGGCCGCACTGCGGCAGGCGAAGCGGGTGGTCGAGTTCGCCGATGCCCACGGCATCCGCGTGATCCATGTGCAGCACGTGTTGCCGGCTGGTGCGCCGCTGTTCGCGCAGGGCAGCGTCAATGCCGCCTTCCATCGCGACCTGCAGCCGCGCAAGGGCGAGACCGTGGTGCAGAAGGACAACGTCAGCGTGTTCGCCGGTGACTCGGCCGCAGTGCTCGACCAGGTGCTGAAGGATGCCGGCATCGACACCCTGATCGTCACCGGCCTGCAGACCCATGCCTGCGTGGCAGGTGCCGCCCGCGATGCCGCAGCGGCACCGCGTGGCTACCGCGTCATCGTGTCGTCCGATGCAACTGCCAGCCGTGATCTGGATCTTGCCGGAGGCCAGCGCATCGGTCATCGCGCGCTGCATGACGCCTCGCTGGCGCAGATTGAGGACACCTTTGGCGATGTCATGGCGACTGACGCGATCCTGGCACTGCCGGTGCGCAAGGCCGGCGACGGCGCTTGATAAGCTGACGGGGCCCGCACGCCGCGGGCCCCGCCACCTGGAGCTGCCCGCCGATGGACCATTTCGCCGCCCTGCGTGCGCTGCGCGCCATCGTCGATGCAGGCAGTTTCACCGCCGCCGCCGAACGACTGGGTACCACCCATTCGGCGATGTCACGGCAACTGCGGCAGCTGGAAGAACATCTAGAGGTTCGACTGCTCGATCGCAACAGCCGCCGGCTGTCACTGACGGAAGCCGGTCGCGACTACTACCGCGAGGCGGCAGCGCTGCTGGATCGCCTGCAGGAGGCGGATGACCGCGCACGCGCAGGGCAGGCACAGCCCAGCGGCACCGTGCGGATCAGCGTGCCGCAGGTGGTCGCCAGCCAGGAGCTGCCGCATTGGTTGCCGTCGTTCCTGCAGCGCTACCCACAGGTCACGCTGGATCTTTCCGCCGACGACCAGCTGGTTGATGTGGTCGGGGGCGGCTTCGACCTGGCGCTGCGCATCGCGCCTTCCTTGCCGGACAGCCAGCTGGTCGCGCGCGAGCTGGCCAGCTGCCCACGCATCCTGGTCGCCGCACCGGCCTATCTGGCGCGGCACGGTCTGCCCCGGCAGGCTTCGGACCTCGCACAGCACACGCTGCTGGGTTTCAGTCCCACAGCGGCGATGTCGCCCTGGCAGCTGCAGGGGCCACGCGGTGCCGCCGCGAGCATCGAGGCGGGGCAGCGCCTGCGGGTGGATGCGACGCCAGCGTTGTATGCCGCTGCGTTGGCTGGCATGGGCATCAGCCTGTTCACTGCGCTGACCGTGCAGGAGGACCTGCGTGCCGGCCGCCTGATCCGTGTGCTGCCCGCCTGGCACGCCGGACAGCGGCGCTACTTCGCGCTGTATCCGCACGCGCGGGCGCTGGCGCCGAAGGTGCGTGCGCTGGTCGAGCACCTTGCGGCGCACTACGCTGCACAGGTAGGCGCGGCGGGGTAGTCGCGCGGCAGCAACCGAGGTGGTGATGGAGTCGGTGTATCTGCTGGTCGCGCTGGGCGCGATCGCCGCCGGATTCGTGCAGGGCCTGTCCGGCTTCGCCTTCGGCATGGTGGCGATGTCGTTCTGGGCGTGGGGACTGGAGCCGCGGCTGGCGGCGACGCTTTCGGTGTTTGGTGCGCTGGTCGGGCAGCTGGTCGCAGTGTTCACCGTGCGCCGCGGTTTCAACCTGCGCCTGCTACTGCCGTTCGTGCTGGGTGGGCTGGCCGGCATTCCGCTGGGCGTGACGGTGCTGCCACGGCTGGACATGGACTGGTTCAAGGCGCTGCTGGGTGGCTTCCTGGCGCTGTGGTGCCCGGTGATGCTGATGGCGCGCTCGTTGCCTCCGGTCCGCGTCGGCGGCCGTATCGGTGATGCGATTGCTGGCATGGCCGGTGGCGTGCTCAGTGGCATCGGCGGCTTTGCCGGGCCGGTGCCGACGTTGTGGAGCACCCTGCGAGGCTTCGGCAAGGACGAGCAGCGCGCGGTCATCCAGAACTTCAACCTGGCGATGCTGGCGGTGACCATGGCCACCTATGTCGGCAGCGGCCTGGTGAGCCGGCAGATGTTGCCGTACTTCGCCATCGTGGCACCGGCCATGCTGGTGCCGACCCTGCTGGGCGCGCGGGTCTACATCGGCATCAGCGAGGCACGCTTCCGGCAGGTCGTGCTGGGCCTGCTGACCGCGTCAGGCATCGCGTTGCTGGCGTCGTCGCTGCCGGTACTGCTGGCGCGCTGAGGGAAGAACGACAAAGGGCGCCACGAAGGGCGCCCTTTGTCGTCTACGGCATGTTTCGGCTCAGCGCTGCTGGATCTTCGACAGCAGGCGCAGGAATTCAACATACAGCCAGACCAGGGTCACCATCAGGCCGAATGCGCCATACCACTCCATGTACTTCGGTGCACGCTGGGCGACACCGGTTTCGATGAAGTCGAAATCCAGCACCAGATTCAGCGCGGCCACGACCACCACGAACAGGCTGAAAGCAATGCCCAGCCAGCCGGAGTCGTGGATCACCGGCACGTCGATGTTGAAGAAGCCCAGCACGAACGAGGCGAGGTAGAGCAGGGCGATGCCGCCAGTGGCGGCGACCACGCCCATCTTGAAGTTCTCGGTGGCCTTGATCAGGCCGCTGCGGTACGCGAACAGCAGCGCGAACAGGGTGCCAAAGGTCAGTAGCACCGCCTGGAACACGATGCCCGGGAACTTGGCGTTGAACACGGCCGAGATGGCGCCCAGGAACAGGCCTTCCACCAGCGCGTACATCGGTGCGGTGACCGGCGACCACTCCTTCTTGAACACGGTGATCAGCGCCAGCACCAGGCCGCCGATGGCGCCGCCCATGGCATACAGCCTGGCACCGGGCAAGACCTGGCCGTAGTCGCCGATGGTCTGGTTCCAGGCGAAAGCGGCCGTTAATACGGTCAACAGCAGCAGGAAACCGGTCTTGTTGACGGTGCCGTTGAGGGTCATGGCCTGGTCGGGGCTGCTCACCACCGAGCCACTGGCGAGGTCGAGGAAGGTGGACTCGGAAAGAGCCGGGTTGCCGCTGCGCATACGCGTTCTCCGTGCGAATGAAGGTCAGGACGGCCATCCGGCCGATGGGCGTGAGCATAGCCGATGACTGCTTTCGGCGTTGTGGCAGGCGCCGGATCTGCGCATCCTGCGTTGACAGTTCCCAATGCGCTTGGCGACAATAACCAGCTCCCCGGGCATGGCCCGAGGGGGATTGCAAGACCGGGGTATAGCGCAGTCTGGTAGCGCGCCTGCTTTGGGAGCAGGATGTCGGGGGTTCGAATCCCTCTACCCCGACCAATCCCACATCACGTCGGATTGGACACCGTTCCGGTTCGGGCGCCCGTAGCTCAACTGGATAGAGCACCGGCCTTCTAAGCCGGCGGTTACAGGTTCGATTCCTGTCGGGCGCGCCATTGGAATCAATGGTTTAAGTGCTCACATCCGTGAACATTGGTTCCCATTCGATGGCTGCACGACCCTGGGTGGCGAGCATTCCACCTTCCTCTTTTCCGATGAAAGATGCCCTTTGTATGGGGTGCAGTCGCACGACGTGATGTCATTCCGGTTGCGGTTGACCGGCGTCTGACGTCGATCGGCTCACTCCGCAGGTGCTTGAGCAGCGCCGCCTGGGATGGGGCAATGCACCCGGCAAAGAAAAAAGGCCAGCGCTATGCGCTGGCCTTTTTCAATGTCGCGATGGATGCACTCTGGTCGAGTGCACCCCGGATGGATCACATCTGTTCCAGTTCGCCCACTCGCACCTTGCCGCCACCGCCGCAGTTGCCGTGGCAGCCGCCGCTGATCGGGCCGCTGCCGCCGCCACCACCGCCGCCACCGCCGCCGCCACCACCACCGCCGCGGGAGTTGGGCGGGAGGACGGTCGAAATCACTTCGCCGGAGTCGAAACCTGCACCTCGCCACGTGTAGTTGACGCAGGAAATACCGTTACAGACGGTCAGGACATCGCCGGTCTGGACGCGCGTCTGGGCAGTCCAGACCGTGGTCCGGCCGTCATTGAGCTTCTGGACCTCTTGGGAAAGCTGCTGGTTGGTCACCGGATCGGGATACGGGGTTGTCAGCGTGCATCCGGCGGTGCAGTTGATGACGCCAGGAAGCTTTTTCGCTTGAAGGCTCCCGGCCGCCATGAACAGCAGCACGCCTGCAATGGCGGGAATGGAGTTTCTACCAAGCGAAGGGATAATCCCAATCAGTCTAGCTTTCACAATAGGTCCTTATCGTGGGATGCAACAGTTCTTGAAGATTTCGTTCGATGAAATGCGGGCTTTCTCTTTCTCTTGGCTGCTCAGGTTTTTCTCATGGTTGGCAATGTCATTGGTGGTGGCAAAACGTGGGTCCAGCCGGTTGAGGACGCGGGTGTACGCCAGGGCCGCAACGGGATCCGCAGGAACGATGCCGCCATAGGTGTAGGCCATCGCCATGTCGCTGATGACATTGACGTTCCCTTGTGATTCCAGTTCGCGCAGATATCCGGTGGCGGTGTCCTTCCACGCCTCGAGCGCCGCGGGATCACGGATTGCGTCATCAAGCGAACCGATGACTTTCTCCGGCGATCGCGAGTAGGCGCGCATCGCTTCCTGCGAGCCCATGGCGGCGGCCTTCGAAAGCCAATCGGCGTGATAGATGTCCTGATCCAGAGCCAGCGACTCACACTCTTTGAGGATTCGTTCCGACCGCTCCAGGAACCAGTTGCCGGCCCCGACCGTGGTGGCCGAATCCGCCAGCTTGTCAGCGCGATCCGAGATGAAGGTCTGGCATTGCTCGATGGTTCGATAGATTTCGTAGGTTGCCGTGGCATCTCCGGATTCGGAGCGCAGCATCAGTTGCTTGACGTGGGCAAGCGCGTCACCGGGAGGCCGGAACTCATTGCCTCTTACGATTTCGTAGGCCTTGGGGCCCACGGCCTTGTACGAGCCCGGCGGGATTTTGTTGTCCCGCTCAAGCCTTTGCGCGGCCGCCGCACCTGACGCCGGAAGCTGCCTTCCCTGGTCAGGCCGTTCATCGAGGCTGCCACTCTTCCCGGATTCCTCTGCCGTGGCATCCGCAGTTGCCTGCTGCCGGTAGCCGGACATTGCAACGGCTGCCACTGCCAGCACGGCTGCCAGCGCGACGAATCCGATTAGCCGCTTGCTCATCTATTGATCTCACCTTCATTGCAGGAATCGGCATGGTTGCAAACGCGCGCCCTGCGTTCCATGTCCTGCAGCTAACGTTGTATGAATGGATCTCCCCCATCCCTATTTGAGATTCATTCACGATTTGTTCACTAAGCGTTCATGCTCTCGGGGCGTGCCCGACGACGGGGCGGGCTGTTCGCCAGCGCCTGACATCCGGTGCGTGCGGCACGCGCCTTCTCTAGCTCGGGATGGATGCAGATTCGAACGGCGTGGGTGAGGTGAAGCAGGTGCTGGTCGAAGTACATCGGCGGCGCAGGCGCCAACGGCGGCTTACCTTCTGCCGCGGTGCTGTCGCCTTGCGGGCGTTTGCTGGCCTGCTGATGGGGGTGACGGCCGAACGCAACACGTCGTTCGATGTGATCGAAACGATGTCGCCGATGGACAGTTGCGACCGATGTTCTGGGCCGACGATGAGCGCTTGCACGCGCAGGGTGTGCAAGCGATTACCCGTCGAGTGCTTCTTGGCAGGACGCAGTCGCGCAACGTGATGCTTCAGTTGCTCGACGGAGCTGGCCAGCCACGCCTGCAGCTGCAGGTCACGCCGAAAGGGGAGGCCACGCTGTCATTCCTGGATGGGCATGCGGACATCGCGCGCGTGACCTCGGCGGAGCAGCATTGATCTCCTGTTCCGGCCCCTGCACATCAATGTGAAGAAGTGCTTGCAATTCCTTCGCGACTCCCGGAAAATGCCGGACTCGCTTCGGGGGACGGACTTCTGGTTCCACCCGCTAGCAAAGCATCAAGGTCCAGCGTCAGCCTCATCGGCGGTGGAGCGAAAGTTTCAGTGGTGGCTGTAGCTCAGTTGGTTAGAGTACCGGATTGTGATTCCGGTGGTCGGGGGTTCGAATCCCCTCAGCCACCCCACTGATTCAACCGCATCGGCGCAGCCGAAACGGTATTGCAATAAACAGAAAGCACGCTACAATGTGCGTCTGAGTTTCACGGGCCGTTAGCTCAGTTGGTAGAGCAGTTGACTCTTAATCAATAGGTCCAAGGTTCGAATCCTTGACGGCCCACCAAGACAGAAGCCACCTGGTATCCCAGGTGGCTTTTTTCTTATAAGTGTGACTCCCATCGTTTCGATGGATCACAGGTTGCAGAGCCCCGCTTGGCCGTGGATCTGCAATGCAGCGGGACCGCAGTGCTGGTTTCAACGATGTTGAAAAAAAGTGCTTGCACCCACCGAGCGGATCAGGTCATAATTCGCGCCCCGATTTCGGGCTGTTAGCTCAGTTGGTAGAGCAGTTGACTCTTAATCAATAGGTCCAAGGTTCGAATCCTTGACAGCCCACCAGACGAAAGCCACTTGGTTCGCCAAGTGGCTTTTTTCTTGCCTGCACGCCGGGTTGCGCTTCATCCGCGCATGGTGTGGATCTGCTGAAACGGCGCATGGCGTGAATCTACTGAAGCGATGCTGAAATCAGGGACATACGCGTCATCAGTGTTTTCAATGCTGTGCGCTGCTTCTCACCGCATCGCGTCCCGCATCGCACCCAATGGATCTTCCGCGCCGATGGCGCATGCACGAAGGAAGATGTTGATGGCTGATATCAATCGATTGCACCGCACGCTGTGGGTTCCCTTCGCGTTGATGGCGCTGGGTGCCTGCGCACCAGCCAATGATCCCGCGAAGACCGTTGAACGCGATGCGGGCACGGAGAGCACTCCGGCGCGCCCGGTGGGGGGCGCCATGCAGATGCAGCCGGCTCAGCCTGCGGAAGCGGAGGTCCTGCCTGACGCGGTGGATGTGCAGCGCAATGCGGACGGTTCGGTGGATGTGCGCAAGGCCATGCCGGAGTCGGTGGCTCTGCGGCGCACCGATGACGGGGGCGTGGAGATCCGCAAGGGGGAGGCGCCCGCCGAACATGCAGGCATGGCACCGGCCCGCGCTGTACCGCAGCAGTAAGCCGCAGTCGTCCTGGCGGGTGGTGCGCCCGCCGGGGCGGCAGCGATGCAGGGGCCGCGCGCATCGCGGCAGATTCAGTTTTGTGCAGGCCTTCCGCTTCCAGCCCCCGCCTGCGACAATGAACGCCTGAGCCGGCCACGCGAAAGTGGCGGAATTGGTAGACGCCCTGGATTTAGGTTCCAGTGCCGCAAGGCGTGGGGGTTCGAGTCCCCCCTTTCGCACCAGTGCCGGCCTGTCCCCGCCCTGATCGGGCCATCTGCGCCCCCTTGACCGGCACGCGCTGGCAGTGCAGGCCGAATTGGGCGAAACTAAAGGGCTGCGGCAAGCAGGCGCGTCCCAGACGTCGTGTCCTTACAACCGTTTCATCCCAATCATCGAGCCGGGGGCGTGGGCCACCGGTGGCAGGAGTCAACATGCAAGCTTCGATCGAATCCACCGGCAATCTGGAACGCCGCCTGAGCTTCTCGCTGCCGGAAGAGCGTCTGCAGAGCCACATCGTCGGCCGCCTGGGCGAAATCGCCCGTACCACCCGCATCAAGGGTTTCCGTCCGGGCAAGGTGCCGGCCAAGGTGATCGAGCAGCGCTTCGGCGCGCAGGTCCGTGGCGAGGCGCTGGACGGCCTGCTGCGCGAAACCTTCGATGCCGCCGTGCGCGAGCACGACCTGCGCATCGTGGGCAGCCCGCGCATCGACAAGGGCGACGAGGGTGAATTCTCCTTCGTGGCCACCGTGGAAGTGGTGCCGGACTTCGGCGATATCGACGTCAGCAAGCTGACCGTCGTGCGCCACAGCGCCGAGATCACCGACGCCGACATCGACCAGATGATCGAGAACCTGCAGAACCAGCGTCGTACCTGGGCCCCGGTCAGCCGTGGCGCGCAGGACGGTGACCTGGTCGCGGTGGAAACCTGGTCGCAGGCCGGCGAAGAGCGCCTGCCGGCCGAGGGCACCGAGAAGGGTTCGATCGTGCTCGGCCAGGGCATGATGTTCGACACCATCGAAAAGGGCCTGGTCGGCCTGGCCAAGGGCGAAGAAAAGACCCTGGACGTCGAGTTCCCGGCTGACTGGCGCGTGCCGGTGCTGGCAGGCAAGACCGTGCAGGTCACCGTCAAGGTCGCCGAAGTGTCCGAGCCGGTCGTGCCGGCGGTCGACGAAGCCTTCATCAAGAGCTTCGGCGTGAAGGGCGGCGACGTCGAGCAGTTCCGCAGCGACATCCGCGCCAACCTGGAGCGCGAGCTGAAGGGCGCTCTGATGAACCGCCTGCGCCGCGAAGTGGGCGAGCAGCTGATCGCCGCCTACTCGTCGGTGGAAATGCCGCCGCGCCTGGTCGAGAACGAAGCCCGCGCCATGCTGGCCCAGCAGGTCGAGCAGATCCGCCGCAACGGCCAGAACGTCGGCGAGATCCCGGCCGATGCCCACGAAGGCTTCAAGGAAGCGGCCGCCAAGCGCGTGCTGGTCGGCCTGCTGGTCGGTGAAGTGGCCCGCATCAACGACCTGCGCCTGGAAGCCAAGCGCCTGAACGAAACGATGCGTCTGATCGCTTCGACCTACGAAGAGCCGGAACAGGTCATTGAGATGTACCGCAACGACCCCCAGCTGATGTCTGGCCTGCAGAACCGTGTGATGGAAGAGCAGGTGATCGACTGGATCGCCGAGCGTGCCCAGCACACCGAAGAGAAGCTGTCGTTCCAGGACGCGATCCGCCAGTAAGCCCGGGCGGATCACCGGATGCCCCGCGCCTTTGCCGGCGCGGGGTTGTTGCCCCCCCAAGATAGGTACCTCACGTAATGGACAACCGAACCAAAGCCCTGAACCTGGTTCCGATGGTGGTCGAGCAGACCAGCCGCGGCGAGCGTGCCTACGACATCTATTCGCGCCTGTTGAAGGAGCGCCTGATCTTCCTCGTGGGCCCGATCGACGATCACATGGCCAACGTGGTGGTGGCGCAGTTGCTGTTCCTGGAGTCGGAGAACCCGGAAAAGGACATCAACATCTACATCAACTCGCCGGGTGGCGTGGTCACCGCCGGCATGGCGATCTACGACACCATGCAGTACATCAAGCCGAATGTGAGCACCACCTGCATCGGCCAGGCCGCCTCGATGGGCGCCCTGCTGCTGGCCGCGGGCGAAGCCGGCAAGCGCTATGCGCTGCCGAACTCGCGCGTGATGATCCACCAGCCGCTGGGTGGCTACCAGGGCCAGGCCACCGACATCGACATCCACGCGCGTGAGATCCTGACCCTGCGTTCGCGCCTGAACGAGGTGCTGGCCAAGCACACCGGCCAGTCGCTGGAGACGATCGCCCGCGACACCGAGCGCGACAACTTCAAGAGCGCCTTCGAGGCGCAGGCCTATGGTCTGGTCGACCAGGTCCTGGAGCGTCGTCCGGACGAGTCGATCCAGGCCGGCTGACCGGCCATCACGGGGCCATGGAGGCCCCGTTCCTGCAGGGTCGGGCGGGACTGGTGTCCCCTCGGCCCTGTGCTATTCTCGAATCGAACCCCCGTTCAGCGGGTGGGGTAACTGGGTAAGCGAAGCATGAGCGAAGACCGCCAAGGTCGTTCCACGGACACCGGCAAGATCCTCTACTGCTCTTTCTGCGGCAAGAGCCAGCATGAAGTGCGCAAGCTGATTGCGGGTCCGAGCGTATTCATCTGCGATGAGTGCGTGGAGCTGTGCAACGACATCATCCGTGAGGAACTTGAGGAAAAGGCGCAGTCGGCGCGCAGTTCGCTGCCCAAGCCGCGCGAGATCCTCGAGGTCCTCGACCAGTACGTGATCGGCCAGAACCGCGCCAAGCGCACGCTGGCCGTGGCCGTGTACAACCACTACAAGCGCATCGAGAGCCGGCAGAAGAACGACGACGTCGAACTGGCGAAGTCGAACATCCTGCTGGTCGGTCCGACCGGTTCGGGCAAGACGCTGCTGGCCGAGACCCTGGCCCGCCTGCTCAACGTGCCGTTCACCATGGCCGACGCCACCACGCTGACCGAAGCCGGTTACGTGGGCGAGGACGTGGAGAACATCATCCAGAAGCTGCTGCAGAAGTGCGACTACGACGTCGAGAAGGCGCAGCAGGGCATCGTCTACATCGATGAAATCGACAAGATCTCGCGCAAGAGCGAGAACCCGTCGATCACCCGCGATGTGTCCGGCGAAGGCGTGCAGCAGGCCCTGCTGAAGCTGATCGAAGGCACCGTGGCCAGCGTTCCGCCGCAGGGTGGCCGCAAGCACCCGCAGCAGGAATTCCTGCAGGTGGACACCAAGAACATCCTGTTCATCTGCGGCGGCGCGTTCGCCGGGCTGGACAAGGTGATCCAGGCCCGTTCCACCGACGTCGGCAGCATCGGCTTCGGCGCCAAGGTGAAGAGCAGCGAGCGCAAGCAGGAAGTGGGCAAGGTGCTGGCCGAAGTCGAGCCGGAAGACCTGATCAAGTTCGGCCTGATCCCCGAGTTCGTCGGCCGCCTGCCGGTGGTGGCGACCCTGGAGGAGCTGGACGAGCCGGCCCTGATCAGGATCCTGACCGAGCCGAAGAACGCCATCACCAAGCAGTTCAAGAAGCTGTTCGAGATGGAGAGCGTCGAGC
Source organism: Stenotrophomonas sp. INTA L402-1 (assembly GCF_059295135.1). Classification (NCBI taxonomy): domain Bacteria; kingdom Pseudomonadati; phylum Pseudomonadota; class Gammaproteobacteria; order Lysobacterales; family Lysobacteraceae; genus Stenotrophomonas; species Stenotrophomonas sp. INTA L402-1. The sequence goes on along the minus strand of NZ_JCAFWP010000018.1, from coordinate 30,862 downwards.
TGGAGTTCCGTCCGGACGCGTTGTCGGCCATCGCCAGGAAGGCGCTCAAGCGCAAGACCGGTGCACGCGGCCTGCGCACCATCGTCGAATCGGTCCTGCTGGACACCATGTACGACCTGCCGTCGCAGGAAAACGTCAGCAAGGTGGTGGTGGACGAGTCGGTGATCGAGCACAAGTCCGAGCCGTACCTGATCTACCAGACCCCGGCGGCCCCTGAACAGAAGGCCGCAGGCGCCGAGTGATCCTTCCAGGTTGTTGATTGGAAAGGATTTTCAAGGAATGCCTTGCATCTGAAAGCCGATGGCCCCATAACGGGGCCATCGGCTTTTTTTGTCTCCGGAAGATGCCCTCCCGGAGGCGGTTTTCCCCTTCCCTGGAGCCCCCATGGCCCGTTCCCCAAGTGAAACCCTCGACCTGCCGGTCCTGCCGCTGCGCGACGTAGTGGTGTTCCCGCACATGGTCATCCCGCTGTTCGTCGGCCGTGACAAGTCCATGCACGCGCTCGAACAGGCAATGGAATCGGACAAGCGCATCCTGCTGCTGGCGCAGAAGTCGGCCGAGACCGACGACCCGCATGCGGCCGACCTCTACCAGGTCGGTACGCTGGCGCAGGTGCTGCAGCTGCTGAAGCTGCCCGACGGCACCATCAAGGTGCTGGTCGAAGGCCTGTCGCGCGTGCAGGTCACCCACGTCGACGAGCGCAACGGCTCGCTGCATGGGCAGGCCGTGGAGATCGACGCCACCGACGAGCGCGAAGCACGCGAGGTGGAGGCGATCGCCCGCTCGCTGATGTCGCTGTTCGAGCAGTACGTGAAGACCAATCGCAAGCTGCCGCCGGAGCTGCTGCAGACGTTGTCGGGCATCGATGAGCCGGCACGCCTGGCCGACACCATCGCTGCGCACATCAGCGTGCGCCTGGCCGACAAGCAGCGCCTGCTGGAAACGCTGGCCGTGGGTGACCGCCTGGAGATGCTGGTCGGCCTGGTCGATGGCGAGATCGACGTGCAGCAGATGGAGAAGCGCATCCGCGGCCGCGTGAAGTCGCAGATGGAGAAGAGCCAGCGCGAGTACTACCTCAACGAACAGATGAAGGCCATCCAGAAGGAACTGGGTGACCTGGACGACGCACCGGGCGAGCTGGAAGAGCTGGCCCGCAAGATCGCCGAAGCCGGCATGCCGAAGGCCGTTGAAGCCAAGGCACGCAACGAACTGAACAAGCTCAAGCAGATGTCGCCGATGTCGGCCGAAGCCGCCGTCGTGCGCAACTACCTGGAGTGGTTGCTGGGCGTGCCGTGGAAGAAGCGCAGCAAGGTGCGCAAGGACCTGAAGGCCGCGCAGGACACCCTCGATGCTGATCACTACGGCCTGGAGAAGGTCAAGGAGCGCATCCTTGAGTACCTGGCGGTGCAGTCGCGCGTGAAGCAGATGAAGGGGCCGATCCTGTGCCTGGTCGGGCCGCCGGGCGTGGGCAAGACCTCGCTGGGCCAGTCCATCGCCAAAGCCACCAACCGCAAGTTCGTGCGCATGTCGCTGGGCGGCGTGCGTGACGAGGCCGAGATCCGTGGCCACCGCCGTACCTACGTCGGTTCGATGCCGGGCCGCATCGTGCAGAACCTCAACAAGGTCGGCAGCAAGAATCCGCTGTTCGTGCTCGACGAGATCGACAAGATGTCGATGGACTTCCGTGGCGATCCGTCTTCGGCGCTGCTGGAAGTGCTCGACCCGGAGCAGAACAACGCGTTCAACGACCACTACCTGGAAGTGGACCTGGACCTGTCCGAAGTGATGTTCGTGGCCACCTCGAACTCGCTCAACATTCCCGGCCCGCTGCTGGACCGCATGGAAGTGATCCGCATCCCCGGCTACACCGAGGACGAGAAGCTCAACATCGCGACCCGCTACCTGGTGCCGAAGCAGATCAAGGCCAACGGCCTGCAGCCGGAAGAGCTGGAGATCGGCAGCGATGCGATCCAGGACATCGTGCGCTACTACACGCGCGAATCGGGCGTGCGCAACCTGGAACGCGAGATCGCCAAGATCTGCCGCAAGGTGGTGAAGGAGATCGCGCTGGCCGGTCCGCAGCCGGTGAAGGCGAAGAAGGGCGCGAAGAAGTCCAAGGCGCTGGTGAGCGTGTCCAGCAAGAACCTGGACAAGTACCTGGGTGTGCGTCGCTTCGATTTCGGCCGCGCCGAGGAAGAGAACGAGATCGGCCTGGTCACCGGCCTGGCGTGGACCGAAGTCGGTGGCGATCTGCTGCAGATCGAATCGACGCTGGTGCCGGGCAAGGGCCAGCTGATCCTGACCGGCCAGCTCGGCAACGTGATGAAGGAATCGGCGTCGGCGGCGTTGTCGGTGGTGCGTTCGCGCGCGGTCGGCTTCGGCATCGACAGCGACTTCCTGCAGAAGCACGACGTGCACCTGCACGTGCCCGATGGTGCCACGCCGAAGGACGGACCGAGTGCCGGTGCGGCAATGGTCACCTCGCTGGTGTCGATGCTGACCAAGGTGCCGGTGCGTGCCGACGTGGCGATGACCGGTGAGATCACCCTGCGTGGTCGTGTCACCGCCATCGGTGGCTTGAAGGAGAAACTGCTGGCCGCACTGCGCGGTGGTATCCGCACGGTCATCATTCCGGAAGAGAACCGCAAGGACCTTGCAGACATTCCGGCCAACGTCACCCGCGATCTGGAGATCGTGCCGGTGAAGTACATCGAAGAAGTCCTGGACCTGGCGCTGGAGCGCCCGCTGGCACCGAAGAAGGCGCGCAAGAGTGCGCAGCGTGTCACGGTGCGCAGCAAGGCCAAACCGAGTGGAAGCGCGCGCGTCAAGCATTGACGCGCGCTGTCCGATGGCCCGAAACCCGCGTCGTTGCTGGCTTTCCAGCTTGCGTGGGGGTAGGGCCACTGGTATAAAAGCAGCACTCGCGAATGAGTGATCGCTGTCAGCGATGACTGAATCGGCGAACCGTTTCCACATGGCGGCCGCATGCAGAAGGCGTGCGGTTGCTTCCCTGTCGAATAAGCGGAACCCACCGCCAAAGGAGTTGTAGAGAATGAACAAGACCGAATTGATCGATGCCGTTGCTGAAGCTGCCGACCTGACCAAGGCCGAGTCCAGCCGCGCTGTCGATGCCGTCGTTGCTGCCGTCACCAAGGCGCTGAAGGACGGCGATGCGGTCACCCTGGTTGGCTTCGGTACCTTCCAGGTCCGCGACCGTGCTGCCCGCACCGGCCGCAACCCGAAGACCGGCGACACCATCAAGATCGCTGCTTCGAAGAATCCGTCGTTCAAGGCTGGTAAGGCCCTGAAGGATGCTGTAAACTAAGCGGCTCGCTGGGGTGCTTAGCTCAGCGGTAGAGCGTCTCCTTTACACGGAGAGGGTCGGGGGTTCGAAACCCTCAGCACCCACCACAGCACCGCGGTAAAAGTTTGAGTGTGGAGCGGTAGTTCAGCTGGTTAGAATGCTGGCCTGTCACGCCGGAGGTCGCGGGTTCGAGTCCCGTCCGCTCCGCCATTCAACGAGGCCTCCGGCCAAAAGCTGGAGGCTTTGTTTTCTCCCCGGTCCAGGCCGGTGGGAAAACAAGAAATAGCAACAATACGGAGCGGTAGTTCAGCTGGTTAGAATGCTGGCCTGTCACGCCGGAGGTCGCGGGTTCGAGTCCCGTCCGCTCCGCCACTACATCGAGGCCCCCGGCCTAAAGCTGGGGGCCTTGTCTTCTCACCGACAGGTTCGGAAGGAAGGCGAAAAGGTTTTTGCAAGAACGGAGCGGTAGTTCAGCTGGTTAGAATGCTGGCCTGTCACGCCGGAGGTCGCGGGTTCGAGTCCCGTCCGCTCCGCCATTGCAGAATTCTTAAGTCCCTGTGAAAAAACTTTGAAAAAAGTGTTCATCGGGCTGGGTTTCCAGGGAGTCTTCGGATATACTGGGCGCCTGCAAAGTTTCAGCGCGGAGCGGTAGTTCAGCTGGTTAGAATGCTGGCCTGTCACGCCGGAGGTCGCGGGTTCGAGTCCCGTCCGCTCCGCCAACTTTAAAAGCCCTCGGCGCAAGCCGGGGGCTTTTTCTTTGTGCCCTGCGGCAGGCCTGCCGAGGTGCTGACGGCACAGGTCCGCGGAGATCGGCGCAGGCCGCGCCGGCGCTGCTTTTGGTCCCTGCGACGAAGCGGGTTACACTGCCGGGCTCGCCAATCAGGCCTTGTGATTCCTCACCATGCTGCAGAAACTCCGCGACAAGACCTCAGGCTGGATCGTCACCGTGATCCTGGGGCTGCTGATGATTCCGTTCCTGTTCGTGATCGACAACAGCTACCTGGGTGGCGTTGGCGCACAGAACGTGGCCAAGGTTTCCGCGCCTCCGACCTGGTGGCGTTCGGCACCGTCGTGGTGGCCGGTGCGCATGCTGTGGCAGCACCACGAGATCAGCGCGCAGGATTTCCGCACCCGCTTCGAGCAGGAGCGCATGCGTGAGCGCCAGCAGCAGGGCGAGAACTTCGACCCGCGCGCGTTCGAAAGCACTGAAAACAAGATGGCCGTGCTCGATCAGCTGATCGACGAGCAGGTCGTGCGCCTGGTGGGCGAGCAGGCCGGTGTTGTGATCGGCGATGGCGCGGTGCGCGAGTACATCGCCACCATCCCGGCCTTCCTCGATTCGAACGGCAAGTTCAACGAGAACAACTACCGCCTGGCTCTGGCCGGTGGCAATCCGCCGCGTACCCCCACGCAGTTCCAGGAGCTGGTGCGCGAGAGCCTGCAGCAGTCGGTGATCCCGTCGGGCCTGCAGAATTCGGGCTTCGTCACCCAGGCCGAGACCGAGCGCCTGCTGAAGCTGCTGGGTGAGACCCGCGACGTCGAACTGGCCGCGCTGCCGGAGGTTCCGGCCGATACCGCGCCGGTCACCGATGAGCAGATCAAGCAGTGGTACGACAGCCACGGCAAGGATTTCCGCCAGGCCGAAAGCGTGTCGCTGGAATACGTCGAGATCAATGGCGCCAACCTGCCGGCACCGACCGCGGCCGACGAAGCGACCCTGCGCAAGCGCTATGAGGACGAGAAGGCGAAGTTTACTTCGCCGGAACAGCGCCAGGCCGCGCACATCCTGATCACCGGTGACGGTGCCGAAGCCAAGGCGAACAAGATCGCCACCGAAGCCAAGGCGGCGGGTGCCGACTTCGCTGCACTGGCCAAGGCCAATTCGGAAGACCCGGGTTCGAAGGACCAGGGCGGTGATCTGGGCTGGGTCGAGCGTGGCGCGATGGTCAAGCCGTTCGAAGACGCCCTGTTCGCCGCCAAGGCGGGTGACGTGATCGGCCCGGTCAAGACCGACTTCGGCTACCACGTCATCAAGGTCGCCGCGGTGCGTGGCGGCGAAGGCAAGTCGTTCGAGGAAGTGCGTGACACGCTGGCCGCCGAGCAGCTGAAGGCCGACGGCGAGCGCGGCTTCAACGAGCTGGCCGGCCACCTGGTCGATGCGATCAACAAGAGCCCGAGTGATCTGGCTGCTGCGGCCAAGGAAGTGAACCTGCCGCTGCAGACCCTGGGCCCGATCACCCGCGCAACCGCCAGTGGCATCGCCACCGATCCGGCCGTGCTGCGTGCGGCCTTCTCCGAAGTGCTGGTGCAGGATGGTACTGCCAGCGACCCGATCGCCCTGGGTGGTGCCACCAACCACAGCGTGGTCATCCGCGTTGCCGCGCATACCCCGGAACAGGCAACGCCGCTGGACAAGGCGCGTGAACAGGTGATCGCCGCGATCCGCGCCGACCGCCAGCGCCAGGCCAGCGACAAGGCCGCCGACGCCGTGCTGGCCAAGCTGAAGGCCGGTGCCACCCTGCAGTCGCTGGCCGCCAGCGAGAAGCTGCAGTTGAGCCCGATGCCGGGCCTGCCGCGCAGCCAGCCGGTGCCGACCCCGGAAATCAACCGCGCGATCTTCAGTGCGCCGGTGCCGGCGGAAGGCAAGCCGAGCTACGGCAAGGTCGACGTCAACGGCCACGCGCTGCTGTTCGCAGTGAACAAGGTCAACCCGGGCGACATCAAGGAAGTGACCGCCGAGCAGCAGAAGCAGCTCAAGGATCAGCTGAGCCAGATCGACGGCATGGCCGCAGCCAAAGCCTACGTCGAGGCGATGCGCAGGAAGTTCGTGATCCAGACCACCGAAGAGAACCTGTAAGCCTCGCGGCGGGGCAGGATCGAAGAAGGCCCGGCAATGCCGGGCCTTTTTTTGTGCCTTCGCGTCGTCTGTGGCGCGCTTGAGCTTTGGTAGTGGTCGAGCTTGCTCGACCGCCTTTTGTAGAGTCGTGCAGATGCAGTCGAGCATCGCTCGACTCTACAAAGAGCAGATACAGCGGGGTTGGAGCGCGTCAGTCCTCGACGCGCAGCACTGCGCCAGGCTTCAGCACGCTGCTGCCACTCAGGCCGTTCAGCGACAGCAGGGCCTTTACCGGCATGCCGTAGCGGCGGGCGATGGTCCAGGCCGACTCGCCATCACGCACGGTGTGGCGGCGGCTGCGCGGGCGGTCGGCGATCGCGGCCACGGTCTTGGCCATCTGCGGCGTCGGTGTGGTCGTGGCAACCGGTGCGGTGCTGGCCACCAGCGTGGACGCGGCTTCCGTCACCGTCGCATTGGCGGCCGAGACCGGGGCCAGGACCCGGGTGGTTCCCGAAGCGCGGTTGCCGGCGGCCAGGGCCGGGTTGAGGCGGGCGATCCTGGCGGGGTCCAGGGCGCGCTGTGCGGCCCACTGCTGGACGCTGGTGCCGGCCGGCAGGGTGTGGTCCTTCAACACCGGCACGGTGCGGTCCAGCGAGGCCATCACGCGAGGCTGGTCCTCCACGTCTTCCAGCACGCAGGCCAGGGCATGCAGCTTTTCGACATAGGCATGGGTAACCGGCGACAGCCCCGGCAGGGCTGCCGGCTTGGCATTCTGCGCGTTCATGCCGGCCTTGCGCATGGACTGCAGTACCCGGTACTCGCCGGCGTTGTAGGCCATGGTGGCCAGGCGCCAGTCGCCGCCGAACATGCCGTGCAGGGTCTTCAGGTAGCGCACCGCGGCCTGGGTGGAATCAACCGCCGACAGGCGGCCGTCGTAGCCGTTGGCCATGGGTACGCGGTGGTTGCGCGCCGTGGTGGCGATGAACTGCCACAGGCCGGTCGGGCCGCTGCCGTTGCGGGCATTGGGCCGATAGCCGCTTTCCACGAACGGAATCAGCGCGAATTCGGTGGGCAGGTTCGCCTTGCGCAGCTCTTCGACCACATAGCCGAACAGCACCAGCGCATCGTCATCCTGGTTGGCCAGGCGCGAGGGGGCGTGGGCGAACTGCTTCTGCCAGCGCGGGCTGGTAGCCTCGGCATCGCAGCTGGGCTCGGCCAGACCGTCGCGGAAGCTGGTGAAGATCTCCTGGCCATTGCGCACCGAGGGCGCAGGCAGCGCGGACGGATCCAGCGGCAGCGCCGCAGCGGCGGTCAGGTTCTGGCTGATGCCGGCGCCCAGCGACTGTGCGCCCGCGGTTCCGGCCAGCCCCAGGGCAAGGCCCAGGGCCAGCGGCAGACTTCGGCGCATCATGCGCGGAAGCCGTCTTTCCAGTGCCGGAGACCGGCCATCACGTCGACGTCGTCCACGACGTCACGGCCCAGGTGTGCCGACACCGTCGCACGGATCGGTGCAGCGTGCACACGCAGGAAGGGATTGCATTCGAATTCGTTGGCCAGGGTTACCGGCAGGGTGGAACGGTCATCGCGGCGCATGGCCAAAGCCTCCTCTTGGCGCTGCCACAGGGCAGCGTTGGCGGGGTCGACATGCCGCGCGAAGACGGCATTTGACACGGTGTACTCATGAGCGCAACAAAGCAGCAGTTGCGCGGGCAGGGCACCCAGCTTGCGCATCGACGCCAGCAGCTGGGACGGCGTACCTTCGAACAGGCGTCCACAGCCCAGGCTGAACAACGAATCTCCGCTGAAAAGATGTTCAGCAGTGTGAAACGCGATGTGGCTGCGGGTATGCCCGGGCACGGATAGTACGTGGAACGTCCGGCCCAGTGCCTGAACGCGTTCACCTTCGCCGACCCGCTCGGTGGCCGTGGGAATGCGTTCCTCGACCGGCGCGATGACCCGTACGCCGGGGAAACGCGCCTGCAATGCCGGCACGCCACCGATGTGGTCGTCGTGGTGATGGGTGAGCAGGATCGTGTCCACGCGCAGGCCCTGATCGGCCAGCGCGAGCACTGGCGCGGCATCGCCGGGGTCGACGACCACGGCAGCGCCCTCGTTGTCGATCAGCGTCCAGATGTAGTTATCCGCAAATGCGGGCAGGGCAGTCAGTCGCATAGAATTGGACCATGCCCGCGCTGCAGAGCACCCGTCAAGCGAGCCAGACCCCGTGGTTCGACAGTGAACCGGCGGAGGCCTTGCGCGTGCTGGAGCGGCAATTGCTGCTGCCGCAGCTGTCGGTGCTGCCGGCGCAGCCCTGGCTGTGGATCGCACCAAGTGCGGCCTGGCTGGACGATGCACAGCTGGGCGGACGCGGTCTGCGCCTGTTCCGGCAGGGGCAGGGCTATGCCGGCGACACCCGTTGTGCGCTGCCGCTGCCGCTGGCCAATGAAAGCGTCAATGCGATCGTGCTGCAGCATGTCACCGCGGCCGATGCCGACCGGCTGCTCGACGAGTGCGAGCGCGTACTGATGCCGGGCGGCCATCTGTGGCTGAGCAGCCTCAATCCGTTCAGTCCGTATCGCACGCGATGGCGCCAGCATGGACTGGTGGTGCGCACGCCACAGCGGATCCGCCTGCTGCTCGGCCGTCATGGGCTGGAATGCGACGATATGCGTTACCTGGGCCCGCTCTGGCGCGGTGCGGGCAGCCGTCGTCCCGGAGGTTGGGCGCCGCTGCGCGCGGCCTGCCTGTTCCATGCGGAAAAACGTACGCTGGCCCTGCCTGGGCCGAAACCGCTGCCGGTGCGCTGGCACGGCACCGTAGCTACCTGATTCTGGAGTTGTATTGAAAACCATCGAAATCCACACCGACGGTTCCTGCCTTGGCAATCCCGGCCCCGGCGGCTGGGCTGCGCTGCTGCGCTACAAGGGCCACGAGCGCGAACTGAGCGGTGGCGAGGCGCACACCACCAACAACCGGATGGAGCTGATGGCGGCCATTTCCGGGCTGGAGTCGCTGACCGAGCCGTGCAACATCGTGCTCTATACCGATTCGCAGTATGTGCGGCAGGGTCTGACCCAGTGGATGCCGGGCTGGATCCGCAAGAACTGGAAGACGGCTGGCGGCGATCCGGTAAAGAACCGCGAGCTGTGGGAGCGCCTGCAGGCGGCCACGCTGCGGCATCAGATCGATTGGCGCTGGGTGAAGGGTCACTCCGGCGACCCGGACAATGAGCGGGTGGATACGCTGGCCCGCAACGCGGCGATCCAGATCCGCGACGCCAGCCCGGTAAACTGAGCCCATGCGTCAGATCATCCTCGATACCGAAACCACCGGCCTGGAGTGGAAGAAGGGCAACCGCATCGTCGAAATCGGCTGCGTGGAGCTGTTCAAGCGCCGCCCGACCGGCAACAACTATCACCAGTACATCAAGCCGGACTGCGAGTTCGAACAGGGCGCGCAGGAAGTCACCGGCCTGACCCTGGAGTTCCTCGATGACAAGCCGGACTTCGCGCAGATCGCCGACGAGTTCCTGGCCTTCATCGATGGCGCCGAGCTGATCATCCACAACGCGGCGTTCGACCTCGGCTTCCTCGACAACGAGTTGTCGCTGCTGGGGCCGCAGTACGGGAAGATCACCGACCGCTGCGCCGTGATCGATACCCTGGTGATGGCGCGTGAGCGCTTCCCGGGCCAGCGCAACTCGCTGGATGCGCTGTGCAAGCGGCTGGGCGTGGACAACTCGCACCGTGCGCTGCATGGCGGCCTGCTCGATGCGCAGATCCTGGGCGACGTCTATATCGCGCTGACCTCGGGCCAGGAAGAAATCGGCTTCGGTCTGGGCGATGACGATGGCGGTGGTGCCGGTGCGGCGCTGCAGGCCTTCGATACCAGCAAGCTGCTGCCGCGCCCGCGCGTGGTGGCCACGCCGTCGGAGCTGGAAGCGCATGCGGCGCGGCTGGAGCGGCTGCGCAAGAAGGCTGGCCACGCGCTGTGGGATGGTCCGAAGGTGGAAGAGCCCGCCAGCGCGTAATGCCTGGGATGGGGTAGTGCCGGCCACAGGCCGGCAGCGCCGCATCCACGCATGGCGTGGATCTACCGGTTAGTGGCAGCGCACCAGGATCACGCTGATGTTGTCGCGGCCGCCGCCATCGAGCGCGGCGGCGACCAGCGTGTCCACGCATTCCTGTGCGCTGGCATCCTCGAAGGCGAGGGTGCGCGCGATGCTGCGGTCGTCCACTTCCTCGGTCAGGCCGTCACTGCACAGCAACAGCTGCATGCCCGGGCGCAGTTCGCCGCTGGTGGTGGCCACGTTCAGATGCGCCGGATCGGTCACGCCCAGCGCCTGGGTGACCACGTTGCGGTGCGGATGCGCACGCGCCTGTTCGGCGGTCAGGTTGCCCTGCGCGACCAGCTCCTGCACCACGCTGTGGTCCTGGCTGAGCTGGGCCAGCTGTCCGTCGCGCCACAGGTAGGCACGGCTGTCGCCAACCCACGCCACTTCATAGCGGTTGCCCTGTACCCGTGCGGCGACCACGGTGGTGCCCATCGGCAACGTGTCGTTGCGCCGGCGCGAGGCACGGATGATCTCTTCGTCGGCGGTGCGGATGGCCTGCGCCAGCAGCGCGCCGCGGCGGATCTCGCGCACGATGGTCTCGCGCGCCAGCGCGCTGGCCACTTCACCGCAGGCGTGCCCGCCCATGCCATCGGCCACCAGCCACAGGGCCAGCTCGCTGTCACCGTAGTAGGTGTCCTCGTTGAGCTCGCGGCGCATGCCGGGGTGGGTGAGGTGTCCGAATTCGATCATGGGCGCTGGGGCGGGGTGTTGCTGGGGAGACAGGCATCATCGGGTGGCTGCGCGCATCCGGCAAGGCGTGCGCTCAGGAAATTTTCACTTCGTTGGCCGGAATGACTTGTCGTCGGCCTCACTTCCTCGTATGATGCGCGTCCCCGGTCCGCCGGGGACCACCCGGAGAGGTGGCAGAGTGGTTGAATGTACCTGACTCGAAATCAGGCAGGCGTTTATAGCGCCTCGGGGGTTCGAATCCCCCCCTCTCCGCCAGATTAAAGAAAAAGGGCTGCCGAAAGGCAGCCCTTTTTCTTTAATCTGGCGCGGGACGCGCCGCGCTCTGCGCGTCGCCCCACACGTTGCTGCGCAACCTGTGGGCCCCTCCCTTTGCCTGCCTCTCCCCGCCCCTGTCGGGGCAGCCCCTCAACAGAGGGGCTTGTTCCTCCAGATGCATCAGTAGATCCACACCATGTGTGGATGCGCGGCGGGAATCACGCCGTAGTGACCATATCCTGATCTGGCTGGGGACGCACCGCGCTCTGCGCATCGCCCACACGTTGCTGCGCAACGCGTGGGCCCCTCCCTTTGCCGGCCTCTCCCCGCTGCTGTCGGGGCAGGTGCATCAGTAGATCCACGCCATGCGTGGATGCTGTTCCTGCTGGCAGGCTCATCCACGCATGGCGTGGATCTACCCATTCCATCGCGAGCTGCGGGTTAAACTGCCTGCATCACCTGTTGGAGCTTTTTCCCATGACCGCTGAAATCCTCGTCCCCGTTTCTTTCGGCGAGCTGCTGGACAAGATCTCGATCCTGCAGATCAAGTCCGAGCGCATCAGTGACGAGGGCAAGCTGGCCAATGTGCGCAAAGAGCTGTCGGCGCTGGAGCAGACCTGGATGGCACACCCGGCGGCGGTGAAGGACATCGCCAAGCTGCGTGCCGAGCTGAAGGCGGTCAACGAGCAGCTGTGGGACATCGAGGACGACATCCGCCTGAAAGAGAAGGCGCAGGCGTTCGACCAGGGTTTCATCGATCTGGCGCGCAGCGTCTACCTGCGCAATGACGAACGCGCGCGCATCAAGAAGGCGATCAACCTGGCGCTGGGTTCGGCGTACGTGGAAGAGAAGTCCTACCAGGATTACGCGCAGCGCGCGTAATCCGGGGCAGCCCGCCGCTCACCCCAGGTGGTCGGCGACGTAGCGTTCGAATGCAGCGATACCGTCTTCCACGGTGATCAGTTCCATCACATCGTCGAACTCGATCTTGGTGCCCCACTTCAGATCCGAGGCCTGCTTGGCCAGGTACTTGCGCGCAGCATCGTCGTAGCGGTCCACGCAGTAGCGGCGGTCGGAATAGGGACCGCTGCGGTTCGGGTTGCTGGCCGCGTGCAGGCCCAGTACCTTGGCGCCCATCGCGTTGGCGATGTGCATCGGGCCCGAGTCCGGGCTCATCACCAGATTGGCGCGGGCCAGCAGCGCCGGCAGCTGCTTCAAGGTGTCCTTGCCGACCAGGTCAAGCGCCGGTGTGTGCAGCTGCGCCTGGATGGCATCGGCCATGCTGCGCTCCAGTTCGCTGCGGCCTCCGCACAGCACCACCTGCCAACCGCGCTGTGCGGCGTGGTTGGCCACGGCGGCGTAGCGGTCTGCATACCAGTTGCGGCGCACGTGGCTGGAACAGGGCGAGATCATCAACACCGGGCGGCCATCGTCCTGCCATTGCGCGGCAGCCCACTCATACGCGGACTGTGGCACCGCCAGGTCCCAGCTGACCTCGGTCTGGCGCAGGCCAAGGGGTTCACAGAAACTGCCGATGGCATCCAGCACATGGATGCCGGGGCGGTCGGGGATGCGTTCGTTGATGAAGAGACCATGCAGGTCCTTCGAGCGGCTGCGGTCATAGCCGATGCGACGCTCTGCGGGAATGAAGGCCGACAGCAGGTTGGCGCGGAACGCCACCTGCATCTGCAACAGCGCTTCGAAGCGCCCCGGCGGCAGCTGCCTGCGCAGTTCCTTGACCCCGGCCATGCCGCTCTTCTTGTCGTAGGCATGGAAGGTGACACCGGGCAGGCCGTCGAGCAGCTTGTGGCCGGCCTTGTCGATGATCCAGTGGATCGGCGTATCCGGGCGCGCAGCCTGCAGGGTGCGCACCAGGGGCACCACGTGGGTGACATCGCCAAGTGCGGACAGGCGCAGGAGGCACAAGGAGGAGGACGCTGATGCCATGTGTTGTTAGACTCAATGAAATGGTCGCATTCGACGCCAATGAAGCGCTGACGCCATGCCGCGAGGGTCGCGGCATCGGGGCCATTCTGTTCGACCGCGAGCGGCTGCGGCAAGCCGAGATCGGCCTGTTCTCGCCCCAGCACTGGGGCAGCAGGGCTCGGCCGGTGGGCGAGGGCGGTCGTGGCAGCGCCTGGTTCGTCGATGCGCCGTTCGGCGCCAGCGTGCTGCGCCACTACCTGCGCGGTGGCCTGGCGGCGAAGATCAGCCATGACCAGTACCTCTGGCGGGGCGCGGACCGGACGCGCAGCTTCGCCGAATTCCGGCTGATGCGCGCGCTGCGCGAGAAAAAGCTGCCGGTGCCCCGGCCACTGGCGGCGTTCTACATGCGCGAGGGCCTGCGCTACCGGGCTGCGATCCTGATGGAGCGGATCGAGGGTGTCCGTTCGCTGGCCGACCGCGCGCTGGTCGCGGGCCGGGGCGCACCGTGGGAGGAGACCGGGCGGCTGATCGCCCGCTTCCATCGTGCCGGCCTGGACCATGCCGACCTCAATGCGCACAACATCCTGTTCGACGGCAACGGCCACGGCTGGTTGATCGACTTCGACCGCGGGGTGATCCGCATCCCGGCGACCGCCTGGCGCGAACGCAATCTCAAGCGCCTGCTGCGCTCGCTGATCAAGCTGCGCGGCGAGCGCAGCATGGAAGACGTGCAGAAGGATTACGCGCGGCTGCGCCGCGCCTATGACATGGCCTGGAACCGGGGCACCTGATGGACTGGTCGTTGCGTTTCCTCGGCGTCGGCAATGCGTCGGCGGTCGAGCTGGGGTCGCCGATGTCGGTGATCGAACGGGACGGTCGGCCGTGGTTGACCATCGACTGTGGCGGCGAAGGCCTGACCGCGTTCAAGGCGCACTACGGGCACATGCCGGAGGCGCTGTTCGTCACCCATGTGCACCTGGACCACGTAGCGGGCTTCGAGCGCCTGTTCGTCGATACCTTCTTCAACGCGCACCGGCGCGGCAAGGTGCGCCTGTATGTGCCTGCCACCGTGGTGCCGCTGCTGCACAAGCGCATCGGGGACTACCCGAACGTGTTGGCCGAGGGCGGTGCCAACTTCTGGGATGCGTTCCAGCTGATCGTGGTGGGCGATGCGTTCTGGCATGAGGGCGTACGCCTGGAAGTGTTCCCGGTGCGCCACCACTGGCCGGAGACGGCCTATGGCCTGCGCCTGCAGGGTGCGCTGACCTGGAGTGGCGATACCCGGCCGATTCCGGAGATGCTGGCCCGCTTCGCCAACGACAATGAACTGATCGCGCACGACTGCGGCCTGCACGGCAACCCGTCGCACACCGGCGTGGACGACCTGGAGCGCGAGTACAGCGTCGAACTGCAGGCGCGGATGATGCTCTACCACTATGCGAGCGCGGCCGACGGCCAGGCGCTGGCCGCGCGGGGGCACCGTGTGGCGCAGCCGGGGCAGTGCGTGCCGCTGGCCAACCCCACTGCAGCGCACGTGCTGGTGCAGGATCCGCCGTGAGCGGTGCTGGCCAGCCCGCCGACGCGGCGCTGGCTGCCGAGCTGGAGGCGCTGGAACGCGCGCTGCATGCGCCGCAGGTGCGGGCCGATCGCGAGCAACTGGCGGCACTTCTGGACGAGGATTTCAGCGAGATCGGCAGTTCCGGGCAATGCTACGGCCGTGATGCGGCGTTGCAGGAGATCCCGCTGGAGCGCGCGCAGGTGCTGATCGAATCGGAACAGTACGCGGTGTGGCTGTTGGCCGAGGATCTGGCCCAGGTGCGCTACCGCAGCCGCTATCACGTTGATGGCCAGGCCCAGGGCTGGGTGTTGCGCAGTTCGCTGTGGCGACGGCATGCGCAGGAATGGAGGGTGGTGTTTCACCAGGGCACGCCTGAGGCGCGGTAGCGCCGGGCCATGCCCGGCGAAAAGCGCCAACCAAGATTGGCAGCTACCAGAAGTGGGGCCACGCCCGAAAAGGCGATGGCCCCGCCGGCTGACCTCGGCGCCCGCGTCGATCGATACCGTTGCTGCCTTCCGGCCCTGGCGGGATTTTCGACCTAGCGTCGCGAGGGGCCGACGGGGCCACCATAGAGACGTTGGCCGCCCAGTGGGCGGCCGGTTCACGGATCAGGGGAAGCAGCGCGCGATGCGCCGGAGACCACAGCCGGACTGCACATCGGCTGGCCGATGGCAGACGGCAACTATAGCGCAGGCAGGTACATCGACGCCAGCTTCGTGCACTGAATCGGCTGTAACCCGCGTCTGCCGGCAACGCCCCGCGCCGACCGGCGTTGCTAGAATGCCGGCCAGGAGGAACGACCTCCCCCACATCGGGAATCAATGACCAGGACGGCCTGGCCCTACCAAGAGGAGGGCTGTCATGGCCTGGATCTATCTGTTGTTCGCCGGCCTGCTGGAAATCGTCTGGGCCGTGTCCATGAAGCAGTCCGAAGGCTTCACCAAGCTCACCCCTACCGTGGTCACCATCATCGGCATGATCGCCAGCTTCTGGCTGCTGGCGGTGGCCATGCGCAGCCTGCCGCTGGGCACCGCCTACACGATCTGGACCGGCATCGGCGCGGTCGGTGCGTTCGTGGTCGGCATCGTCTTCCTCGGTGAGCAGGTCAGCCCGATGCGGATCGGTGCGGCGGTGCTGATCGTTTCCGGCCTGGTGCTGATGAAACTCTCGAGCAGCTGAATGCATTTAGTTGGGCGGAGAAAGGAATCTCCGCCTGCTGCAGGTGTATGCATTTTCGGCAAAACCATTTTGTCCGCCCGTTTTATTTGACGTGCGTCATGAAAATAACGAGCGTGATTCACATGCCGCTGGCGCCATCGGCCGCACAGTGCCGCCATTCGTCATGCGAAATCGGGGAGTTTTCGCCTTGACGGACACGTTGACCTGCCTTCTCCAGGTGCGGTCGCGTGAAGATGTGAAGATTTTCAGAAGTTAATGACGCCAGGCCTTGTTCCCGTGTCGGGAGCCGGGGTGGGCCGCATTGTCTTCAAAAAACCTGCCTGCAGTGCCATCCGGTCTTTTCATGGAGATTTACCGATGAACCGCATTTACCGTCTGGTTTTCAATCGCGCCCTCGGCGTAATGCAGGTTGCTTCGGAGGTCACCCAGAATCCCGGCGGAAGCGCGGTCTGCGCAGGGCGGGTGCCGCGATTGAGGGCGCACCAGCTGGCGGTCGCGCTGGCGGCCACGCTGGCCAGTGGTTCGGCGTTCGCAGCGTGCACCGGCACCACGACCGTCAACTGCGACAGCTCCACCAACATCAACAACTACGTCAACCCGACCAGCGGCCTGACGTTGAACATCGCCAATGGCGCGGTGTTCAGCGTGCCTCTGCTGTTGGGCGGCAATGCGGTGACGTTGAGCGGCAGCAACACCACGGTCAACAACGCCGGCACGATCGATCCGTTCCTGACCGGTGGTCTCAGCCTGGCCGCGGCCGGCCTGGTGGTCGGCAACAACACCGCCGGTGGCAGCGCGATCACGGTCAACAACCAGACTGGCGGCCAGATCAAGGGCATCTTCAACATCGGCACTTTGCTGGGTTTCGGCGGCCAGGCGGTCACCGCGCAGAATGCCGCAGGTGGGACCACCACGCTGGTCAATGATGGTTCGATTGGAATGTCGCTGCTGGGGATAGGGCAGCTTGCGGATGCGACGTCGGTGGTGACCTATGGCGGAGCACAGGCAAACGTGACCAACCGTGGCAGCATCACCGGTCGTGTCGGCCTGGGTGCTTCGACAGGCAATACGTTCACCAATTCGGGCACGATCTCGGGCAGTGTGCATCTGGGTGATTCCACCGGCGGCAATACTTTCACTGCCGTGGCAGGGTCCACCGTGGTTACCGGTGGCGGTAGCGCACCTGCAGGCCTGCTCGCCGGCGTAACCGGGGTCAAGGTCGCAGCGGCGGGCACGGTTGATGCAGGCATCGGCACCGGTGCCGCCAACAACACCCTGGTGCTGCAGGACAACGCCAGTAACAACGGGCCTGCGTCGAGCATCGGCTGGACCAACTACATCGGCTTCCAGAAGCTCACCGTCAACAGCGGCACCTGGAACCTGCAGGGGCCGTGGTCGGGCACGGGCGCGATCACCCTCGGTGGTGGCGTGGTGAACTTCAACAACAACGCCGCATTCGGTTCCGGCCTGTTTACCGTCACTGGCGGCTCGATCGCGGCCAGTGGTGCAGGCCTGTCGCTGGGCAACAATTTCACCCTCAATGGCGGGTTGAACCTGGGCGGTGCTCAAGGCTTCGGTTTGAGTGGCGTGCTATCCGGTACCGGTGGGCTGACGGTCAACAACACCGGTATCGTCACCCTGGGCGGTGCGAACCTGTTCAGCGGTGGCGTCAACCTCAATGCCGGCGGCCTGGTGCTCGGCAATGCCGGTGCGCTCGGCAGCGGCAATCTGACCGTCGGTGGCAACGCTTCGCTCGATACCTCGGCCAACTTCAATCTGGGCAACAACCTCGTCATCAACGGTGGCGGCACGCTCAACCTGCTGGGCAGCAACGCGCTGGGCCTGAATGGTTCGATCTCCGGCGCTGGCGACCTGGTCAAGGCGGGTCCGGGTACCCTCACCTTGAATGGTGCCAACCTGCTTACGGGCTCCTTCGCGGTCACCGGTGGTGCGCTGGCATTGGGCGCCGGTGGCAGCCTGTCGCCGACAAGTGCGATCTCGCTGAGCGCAGGTACCAACCTCGATCTCTCGGTTGCGGCCAGCCAGACCATCGGCTCACTCGCCGGATCCGGTGCGCTCAACCTTGGCGCGCGCAGCCTCACGTTGGGTGGCTTGAACACCAGCACCAGCTTCTCCGGCGTCATCGGCGGTGTCGGCGGCGCGCTGGTCAAGGTCGGTACGGGTACCCAGACCCTGTCGGGCGCCAATACCTTCACAGGTGGCGTCACGCTCAACGGCGGTGGCCTGCTGCTGGGCAATGCAGGCGCGCTGGGTACTGGAACACTTAGTGTTGGCGGCAACGTGTCTCTCGATGGCACCGGGGCGCTCGCTCTCGCCAACGCGGTCAATCTGGGCGCGGGCAGCATCCTCAATCTGTCCGGGAACCAGGCATTGACCTTCAACGGCGTGATCGGTGGCTCCGGCAGCCTGGTCAAGAACGGCGCGGCCACCTTGACCCTCAACAACGCCAACACGTTTGGTGGAGGGCTGTCGCTCACGGCTGGAGGACTGGTGCTCGGCAACGGCGGTGCGCTGGGAACCGGCGCATTGAACGTCGGTGGCGCGGTGACGCTTGATGCCAGCTCGGCACTGACCGTGGGCAACGGCATCAACCTGGGGGTGGGTGGTTCGCTCAATGTGCTGGGCTCCAACGCGCTGACGCTGGGCGGCGTGATCGGTGGTACCGGCAGCCTGGTCAAGAACGGCGCCTCCACGCTCACGCTGGGTGGGGCCAACGCATTCACCGGCGGTCTGAACGTAAACGCAGGAAAGGTGGCACTGGCCAGTGGCGGCAGTCTGGCGGCCACCGGGGCGGTGAGCCTGGCGGGGGCCGGCGCCGAACTGGACATCTCGCTCGGCGGCAACCAGACCATCGGTGCGCTGTCCGGTGCGGCAGGCAGCATCCTCTCGCTGGGCGGCAGCACGCTCACCTTCGGTGATGCCACCAACCAGACATTCGGCGGCGTGATCGGCGGTACCGGTGGCCTGGTCAAGCAGGGAACGGGCACGCAGACGCTCAGCGGCGCCAATACCTTCAGTGGTGGCCTGAACCTGGCGGCCGGTGGCCTGTTGCTGGGCAACGGCAGTGCACTCGGTACCGGCGCATTGACGGTCAGCGGCAATGGCTTGCTCGACGCAACCGCAGCACTGAATCTGGGCAATGCCATCAACCTTGGCGCGGTGCTGACCCTGCCGGGCAGCCAGAACCTCACCCTGGGCGGCAACATCACCGGCACCGGCAGCCTGACCAAGAACGGTGCCTCGCTGCTGACCTTGAACGGCACCAATGCCTTCAACGGCGGCCTGAACCTCAATGCCGGCAGCCTGCTGCTGGGCAACAGCGGTGCACTCGGGACGGGCGCATTGAGCGTGGGTGGCAATGCATCGCTCGATGGCAGCACGGCGTTGAACCTGGTCAACAATGTCACTCTGGGTAGTGGGGCTGCGCTGTCGCTGCCGGGTTCGCAGGCGATCACGCTTGGCGGGGTGGTTTCCGGAGCCGGTGGCCTGGTCAAGAACGGCGCCAGCACGCTCACGCTCAACGGCGCCAACAACTTCGCCGGTGGGCTGGTGCTCAACGGTGGTGGCCTGATGCTGGGCAACGCCGGCGCGCTGGGAACCGGTCTGCTTGCAGTGGGCGCCAACGCCACCCTCGACAGTTCGGTGGCATTGAACCTGGCCAACGCCATTGACCTGGACGCTGGTGCGCAGCTGAGCCTGACCAGCAACCAGAACGTCGCACTGGGCGGGCTGGTGTCGGGTACCGGCAGCCTGATCAAGACCGGCACCGGTGTGCTGTCGTTGAACAACAGCAACACCTTCAGCGGTGGTCTTGCATTGAATGCAGGTGGCCTGTCGGTGGGCGCCAACGGTGCGCTCGGTACCGGGGCGCTGAACATCGGCGGCAATGTTTCGCTGGATGCGAGCGCGCCGGTTTCGCTGGGCAATGCGGTGAACCTGGGCGCCAATACGCTGACCCTGCCGGGCAGCAGCAATCTCACTCTGAGCGGTGTGGTGAGTGGTGCCGGTGGCCTGATCAAGAACGGCGCCTCGACGCTGACGCTGTCCGGTGCGAATACCTTCCTCGGGGGCGCTACGGTCAATGCCGGCACGCTTGCACTGGGTGCAGGTGGCAGCCTGGCCGCGGCCGGGGCGGTGAATCTTGCTGGCACCGGTGCTGCACTGGACATCTCCGCAGCGGGGGCGGGCAAGACCATCGGGGCGTTGAACGGCGTCGCCGGCAGCCAGGTGACCCTGGGCGCGCAATCGCTCACCTTCGGCGGGGCCAGCAACGGCGCATTTGCCGGTGTCATCGACGGCAGCGGTGGGCTGATCAAGGTCGGTGCTGGCGTGCAGACGCTGTCCGGTGCCAATACGTTCAGCGGTGGCGTGGCACTCAATGCGGGTGGCCTGGTGCTGGGCAATGCGGGTGCGTTGGGTACGGGCGCGCTGGGGATCGGTGGCAACGTCAGCCTGGACAGCACGGTTGCGTTGAATCTGGGCAACGCCGTGAATTTCGGCGCGGGCACCCAGCTGACCCTGGGTGGTAGCAGCGATGTCGCGCTCAGCGGTGTGGTGGCGGGCGCCGGCAGCCTGATCAAGAACGGTGCAGGCCTGCTGACGCTCAACAACACCAATACCTTCGGTGGCGGCCTGACCTTGAACGGTGGTGGCCTGGTGGTCGGCGCGAACGGCGCACTCGGTTCCGGCACGCTGGCGGTGAATACCAGCACCACGCTGGATGCGGGTGCTGCAGCGACGCTCGGCAATGCGGTCACGCTGGGCTCGGGTGTCGCACTGACATTGCCGGGCAGCAATGCGCTGACGCTGTCGGGTGTGATCGATGGCAACGGCAGCCTGATCAAGAACGGTGCCACCACGCTGACGCTGTCCGGTGCCAACACCTATACCGGCGGTACCACCATCAACGCCGGTACGCTGGCACTGGGAACAGGTGGCAGCCTTGCCGCGGCGGGTGATGTCACGCTGGGCGCAGGCGCTGGCTTCGATATCTCCGGTGCCGGCAGCAGCCAGACCATCGGCGCGCTCAACGGTGCGGGCGGAAGCACGCTGGCGCTGGGCGGTAATTCGTTGACCTTCGGCACGGCCGGCAATGCCGCCTTCGACGGCGTGATCAGTGGTGGTGGCGGTCTGGTCAAGGTGGGCGCGGGCGTGCAGACGCTGTCCGGCGCCAACACGTTTGGCGGCGGCGTGACGCTCAACGCTGGCGGGCTGGTGCTCGGCAATGACGCGGCGCTGGGCACGGGTGCATTGACCGTCGGCGGTGCCGCCACGCTGGACACCACCGGCCTGGCAGCACTGACCAACAACATCGCGCTCAACGCAGGCCTGACCGTACTGGGCACCAATGCGCTGACGCTCAACGGGGTGATTTCCGGTACCGGCAGCCTGACCAAGGATGGTGGCGCAACGCTGACCTTGAACGGTATCAACTCCTATACCGGTGGTACCAACATCAACGCCGGCACACTGGCGCTGGGTGCCGGTGCCAGCCTGGCGGCGAGCGGTACCGTGAACCTCGCCACCGGCGCGACGCTGGATCTGTCGGCCGGCAGTGGCACGCAGGTGTTCGGCACCCTGGTCGGCAACGGTACGGTCAACCTGGGCGCCAATTCGATCGAAGTCGGCGGTGCGACCAATGGCACCTTCAGTGGCTCTATCGCAGGTACGGGTGGCCTGACCAAGGTCGGTGCGGGCATCGAGACGTTGACCGGTGCCAACACCTACACCGGCGGCACCTTCATCAATGCCGGCACACTGGCGATCGGTCCGGGCGGCAGCCTGGCGGCCACCGGTGCAGTGACACTTACCGCAGCGGGAACCGGCTTCGACATCTCGACGTCCGGTGCCAGCCAGACCATTGGTTCGTTGGCCGGGGTGACCGGCTCCACGGTCACTCTGGGCGCGCAGTCGCTGATCCTCGGCGGCAACGGCAACAGCGTGTTCGACGGCGCGATTTCCGGCACCGGTGGCCTGGTCAAGAACGGCACCGGCATCCTCACGCTGGGCGGCGCCAACCTGTTCAACGGCGGCCTGGCGCTCAACGGCGGTGGCCTGGTGGTCGGCAACAGCGCCGCGCTCGGCAGCGGTGCGCTGACGGTGGGGGCCAGCGCTACGCTGGATGCTTCGACCGCGGCCAACCTGGCCAACAACATCACGCTGGCATCAGGTGCCAACCTCAACCTGCTGGGCAGCAATGCACTGACCCTGGGCGGCATGGTTTCCGGTACCGGTGAGCTGATCAAGAATGGTGCGGCCACCGTGACCCTGACCGGTGCGAATACCTACACCGGAGGCACCACCATCAACAGCGGCACGCTGGCCATCGGTGCTGGCGGCAGCCTGGCGTCGACCGGCGCGGTGAACCTGGCAGGTACCGGTACCCTCGATATCTCTGCGGGCAACCAGACCATCGGTTCGCTGGCCGGCGTGGCCGGCAGCACGGTGGCACTCGGTGGCAGCGCGCTGACCCTGGGTGGCACGGTAGACAGCACGTTCAACGGTGCGATCACCGGCAATGGTGGCCTCGTCAAGAACGGCGCAGGCGTGCAGACCCTCAACGGCGCCAGCACCTTCAGTGGCGGTGTAACGCTCAATGCCGGTGGCCTGGTGGTCGGCAACAATGCTGCGCTGGGCACCGGGGCGGTAACGGTGGGTGGCAACGGTACGCTCGATTCGAACACTGCGGTGACGTTGGCCAACAACTTCGTCCTCAACGCCGGGCTGACCGTGCTCGGCAGCAACAACCTCACCCTCAACGGCAGCCTGAGTGGCACCGGCTCGCTGACCAAGGAGGGCGCGGCAACGCTGACCTTGAACGGTGCCAATACCTATACCGGTGGCACCTTCATCAATGCCGGTACGTTGGCATTGGGCGCCGGCGCGAGCTTGAATGCCAGTGGCATCGTCAACCTGGCCAGTGGTGCGACCTTCGATCTGTCGGCGGGCAGCGGCACGCAGCAGTTCGGTACCCTGATCGGCAACGGCACGGTGAACCTGGGCGGCAACACCTTGACCATTGGTGGTCCCGTCAATGGCACGTTCAGTGGTTCGGTGGGGGGCACCGGTGGGCTGATCAAGGAAGGCACCGGCACCCAGACCCTGACCGGTGCCAATACCTTCACTGGTGGCACCACCATCAATGCGGGCACGCTGGCGATTGGCGCCGGAGGAAGCCTGGCAGCGAATGGCGCGGTGACACTGGCCAACGCCGGAACAGCGTTCGATATTTCTGCCGGTGGTGCGCAGAGCATCGGATCACTGGCCGGTGTTACCGGCAGTACGGTCGCGCTCGGCGGCAGCACGCTGACCCTCAATGGCGTAGGAAACACGACCTTCGCTGGTGACATTACCGGTACCGGTGGCCTGGTGAAGAATGGTGCTGGCATCCAGGGCCTGACCGGCAGCAATACCTTCAGCGGTGGCGTGGCACTCAACGCCGGTGGCCTTGCCTTGGGTAACAACAATGCACTGGGAACCGGCACGCTGACCGTGGGCGGCAATGCCAGCCTGGACGGCACCAGCGGGCTGACCCTGGCCAATACCGTGCAGCTGGCCAGCGGCACGCTGACCCTTGCCGGCAGCAACGCGCTGACCTTGAACGGCCCTATCAGCGGCGCTGGCGGCCTGCTCAAGGATGGCGCAGCAACGGTCACCCTGGGCGGTGCCAGCACCTACACCGGTAACACCACCATCAACAGCGGCACGCTGGCGGTGGCGGCCGGTGGCACCCTGTCGGGTGCGAGCACGGTCAATCTGACCGGTGCCGGTACGCTGGACATCAGTGCCGGTGGCAACCAGAGCATTGGTGGCCTGGCCGGCGTAGCCGGATCCAGCGTGGTGCTGGGTGGTGCGACCCTGACCACCGGCGGCAACAACGGCAGCACCACCTTCGGCGGTGTGCTCAGTGGCACCGGCGGCCTGGTGCAGAGCGGCACCGGCACGCTGACCCTGAGCGGTGACAATGTCTATACCGGCGGCACCACCATCAATGGTGGCAGCACGCTGCAGATCGGCAACGGCGGCAGCTCCGGTTCGGTGCTGGGCGACATCACCAACAACGGCAGCCTGGTCTACAACCTGGGCACCATCGCAACCGTAGGCGGTGTGGTCAGCGGTAGCGGTGGCCTGACCCAGGCTGGCAGCGGAACGCTGGTGCTGACCGGCAACAACACCTACACCGGCGGTACCACCATCAATGCAGGCGGCACGCTGCAGGTCGGCAATGGCGGTGCGACCGGCGCGATCGTCGGCGACATCACCAACAACGGCGCGCTGGTGTCCAACGTGGCGGGCAACACCACGCTGGGCGGCACCATCAGCGGCAGTGGTGGCCTGACCCAGGCCGGCGCTGGCACACTGGTGCTGACCGGCAACAACACCTACACCGGCGGTACCACCATCAATGCCGGTGGCACGCTGCAGGTCGGCAATGGCGGTGCGACCGGTGCGATCACCGGCAACGTCGCCAACAACGGCAGCCTGGTGTTCGACGTGGCGGGCAATACCACGGTCGGTGGCGCGATCAGTGGCAGTGGTGGCCTGACCCAGGCCGGTGCCGGCGTGCTGACGCTGGTCGGCAACAACACCTATACCGGCGGTACCATCATCAATACCGGTGGCACGCTGCAGGTGGGCAATGGTGGAGCGACCGGTTCGATCGCTGGCGACATCACCAACAATGGTTCGCTGATCTCCAACGTCGCTGGCAACACCCTGCTGGGAGGCACCATCAGTGGTGCGGGTGGCCTGACCCAGGCGGGCAGTGGCTCGCTGGTGCTGACCGGTACCAACATCTACACCGGCGGTACCACCATCAATGCCGGCGGCACGCTGCAGCTGGGCAACGGTGGTGCGACCGGCTCGATCGTCGGCGACATCACCAACAACGGCACGCTTGTGTCCAACGTCGCGGGCAACACCACGCTGGGCGGCACCATCAGCGGCAGCGGTGGCCTGACCCAGGCCGGCAGTGGCACGCTGACCGTGACCGGCAACAACACCTACACCGGCCCGACCACCATCACTGCCGGTGGCACCCTGCAGGTGGGCGATGGCGGCGCGACCGGTGCGATTGGCGGCAGCGTCACCAACAACGGCAGCCTGATCTTCAACGTGGGTGGCAACACCACCGTCGGCGGAGCCATCAGCGGCAGCGGTGGCCTGACCCAGGCCGGCAGCGGCACGCTGATCCTGGGCGGCAACAACACCTATACCGGCGGCACCACCATCAACACCGGCGGCACGCTGCAGGTGGGCAACGGCGGCGCGAGCGGGTCGATTGCCGGCAACGTCAGCAACAACGGCAGCCTGGTGTTCAACGTCGGTGGCAACACCACCGTGGGTGGCACCATCAGTGGCAGCGGTGGCCTGACCCAGGCTGGCAACGGCACCATTACGCTTACCGGAAACAACACCTATACCGGTGGCACGACCATCAATGCGGGCGGCACCGTGCAGGTGGGCAACGGTGGGGCCGGCGGTTCCATCACCGGCAACATCACCAACAACGGTGGGCTGATCATCAACACCGGTAGCAGCACCACGCTGGGTGGCACCATCAGCGGAGGTGGCAGCATCGTGCAGGCCGGCCCGGGCGGGCTGAATCTCGGCGGCAACAGTGGTGGTTTCAGCGGCACCGGCCAGGTCACCGGCGGTGGCCTGAATGTCACCGGCAACATCGGCGGCCAGTGGACCATCGGCAGCGGTACCACGCTGTCCGGCACCGGCACCATCGGGGGTACCGGTGGTGGCGTGACGGTATCCAGTGGCGGCGTGCTGTCGCCGGGTAATGGCCCAGGCAATGGCAGCGGTGCGGGCAATGGCACCGGAACGATCACGGTGGGTGGCAACCTGACCTTGTCGCCGGGCAGCACGCTGGGCATCGATCTGGGTGCCACCGGCAGCGACACGGTGCAGGTGGGTGGCAGTGCCAACGTGGGTGGCAGCAGCGTGCAGGTGAATACCATCTCGCCGAGCACCAGCTACCAGCAGGGCCAGCAGTACACCGTGGTCAATGCGGGCGGTGGCGTGAGCGGGCAGTTCGCTTCGGCGAAGACGCCGTCGGCCTTCCTGACCATCACCCCGGTCTACACGGCGAACACGGCCAATCTGCAGATCGATGTGGCGCAGACCGCAGCCTTCACCACGGCGGCGAAGACGCGCAACCAGTACAACACCGCCGCAGCGCTGGACAGCCTGCCGCAGAGTGGTCCGGCGCTGAGCCTGTACAACACGCTGCTGATGTATGACGCGGGTACCGCGCGCGCGGCCTTCGACCAGCTGTCCGGTGAAGTGCATGCGGCCAGCCGTGCGGTGCTGTTGTACGACAATTACCTGGAAGAGGGTATCCGCCAGCGTCTGGGCAGTGAGCTGCCGACCGTGCGCGGTGAGCGTGCCTCGGCCTGGCTGGCCGGCAGCGGCAAGGTGTTCAGGCAGGATGGTGATGGCAACGGCGACGACATCCGCTCCAACCGCAATGCGCTGATGGCCGGCGTGGACTGGCAGCTGGGCGAGCACGTGGTGCTGGGTGCAGCGGCCGGCAACGAACGGCTGGATACGCGCCTGTACGATCGCAGCTCGCGCGCCCGCCTGCGTGGCAACACCTTCGGCCTGTATGCGCAGGGCCAATGGAACAACGGCTTTGCGGTCGGTGGCAGCGTGTCGCGCGGCGACTACCGCACGCGCACCACGCGTGAGGTGCCGCTGCTGGGCCAGACCCTGTACAGCCGCCAGGACTCGGATGTGACCATCGCCCAGGTGGAGGGCAGCTGGACCTGGACCCACGGCAGGACCCAGCTGCAGCCGTACGTGCAGTTCACCAAGCACTGGGTCGACAGTGATCGCGCGGTGGAGCAGGGCGGCACTGCTGCGCTGGAGCTGGAAGGCGGCAAGGACACGCTCAATGTCAGCACCGTGGGCGTGCGGGGCCGCTGGGACGTGGGCAGCGGCGAGCGCTTCCCGGCACAGCTGACGGTCGGCCTCGGCTGGCAGCATGCTTCGGGTGACACCGACGTGGCCAGCCGCAACCGCTTCGCGGTCGGCGGCAATGCGTTCGATGTGTACAGCGCGGTGATGGCACGCAACGCGCTGGTCAGCCAGCTGGGCGTGGCGGTTGGGCTCGGCCGCAACAGCCAGCTGTCGATGTTCGTGCAGGGCCAGCACGGCGACGGTCGCCGCGACGTCGGCGGGCAGATCAACCTGCGCGTGGGTTTCTGAGGGGAGCGGGCCAGCGGTAGATCCACGCTCCGCGTGGATCTACCGGCTGCGGGAGGCTACAGCACCCGTTCCATTTCCACGGCGTCAATCCCGGCACCGTGGCCATCGGTCACGACACGTATCACCTGGAAGCCCAGGCCAGCGTAGAAGCCCTGGGTGTGCTGGCTGGTGCTGAGCGTGACCCGATTGATCGAGGGATCCGCTTCGGCCTGGCGCAGGCGCGCCAGCGCCAGTTCGCGTCCCAGTCCATGCCGGTGCAGCGCGCGCTGCACCATGCCCCAACAGAAGCCGGCACTACCATCGCTGCGTCGCGACAGGCCGCCACAGGCCACGATGTGGTGGTCGCGCTCGATCACCTGGAAGGCGCAGTCCATGGCCTGCTCACGCAGGAAGCGTTCAAAGTCGCTGCGCTCTTCGGGCGCGAAGTAGGTGGGCACGTTGCTGTCGAAAATCGACAGGCAGGCGCTGGCATCTGCGGGTCGGTAGAGGCGGAGGTTCATGGGGCTGTGTTTCTCAATCCGGGGCCCAAAGGCGTAAATCAGGTGTCATAGATTCCGCTGTCCCACGGCTCGAAGAAAGCCATGTAGTTGCCCGGCTGCATTTCAACCGCCCAGATGTCGTCCTTCTCAACGGGTTGTCGCACTACGAGGCCGAAGGTAGTGCCAAAGCGTTCCAGAGCAAATGGAGCGACGTTGATCCTCTGATAGGTGACCTCGCCCAGCTCAAGCAGGCGCGCCTCGTACAGGCGCCTGCGTTCTGCCCGGTCCATGGTTGCACGCTGGCCAAGTTCGTCGATGCGGGCCTCAAGCAGGTTTCCAGCGTTGTCGAACAAATAGAGCGCAATGTACTCGCCGCCGCCTTCGCTGGAGCTGGGGACGAAGGGGGTCGTCAGGAAGAACTGCTTTCCGTCGGCGGTCTGTCCTACGTGTTCCGCATGATAGTCGTCGTGCTCAATTGCGATCAGGTTTGGGCGTTGGCTCATGGCGGCTTCCTTCAGGGGAGCGCAATTGAATACCGGCTGCTGATGTAGCTCAAGGTCGTTCGCGACATTCAGGCCGAGATTCCCGCCAGCACCGCATACATCACCACGAAGCTCACCAGGAACAGGTAGACGCCGCCGATGGCAAGGTAGCGCAACACGGTCAGCGCCTTGTTGCCGCCATACACGCGTTGCTGCATCCACAGCAGATAGACCGGGACCGCCAGCCACAGCAGGGCATACAGCCATTGGCTGGCGGCGGCGAAGGCAGGGGATGCGAGCGCGCTGCTGATGCCGGCGATGAGGAAGGTTGCCAGCAGCACCATCATCAGCCAGCAGTGGCTGTACAGCGCCACCACCAGGTGTTCCAGATAGCCCATCGACCGCGGGATGTAGGCGATGCGCAGCACCAGCGCGAACACCGGCATCAGGAAGAACAGGGCACCGGGCAATGCGGTCAGGATCGCCTGCATGTACAGATCGGTCTTGCCCCCCATGCGCTGGATGTTGGCGTTGCCGTTGTGCAGGCGCTTGTTGAGCCAGTTGTTGGCGAACCGGGGCCAGCCTGCCACCACGATGGGGTTGGTGTCAGCGTCCCACGGTTTGCCGTTGACGGTGTGGTTGAAGAAGGTGCCGGACTCGGTCGTGGCGACCTCCTTGCTGGCGCCGGTGAGCTCGGCTTTGCGCTGTGCGGCTGCCGCATTCACCGCCGCTCTGGCCATGGCGAAGCCGGCGTTGCCGGTAGCAGGTGAGCTGGCCTGCTGTTGATCGATCATCGTCAGCTGTTTCGCGCGTGCGGCCTCGACCTGTTCAACGGTGATGGACTTGGCATACAGCGAATTGCCTCCGCCCATGCGGATGTCGTCGACGTGCACGAACAGTTTGCCGATGAAGAACGTAAACAGGGTGAGGATGACGAACAGCCGCAAAGGCTGCACGTATCCGACCCGGCGGCCCTTGAGGTAGTTCTGCGTGATGCGGCCGGGAACCCAGAGATCGCGCAGCGTGCGGAAGATGCGCCCGTCCAGGTGCCAGAAGGATTCGAACACTTCTTCGATGGCATGGCCCACGTGCTTGAGCGGGTTGTGCGCCGATTGCCCGCAGCGATGGCAGTAGTGGCCCTGCAGGGCGGTGTTGCAGTTCTCGCAGTCGGCGTGAGCGCTGTCGGTCGAACTCATGGGCAATGGGCCAGGCGTCGGATGAAGGCGCCTACGATAGCGAATTTTCAGGTTTCGTTCAGCTTTGTTTTGGAGTGCCAACGAGCGTGCGTAAGGCGATCAAAAGCATCCACGCGTGGCGTGGATCTACTGATGGATCTGGAGGAACAAGTCCCTCTGTTGAGGGGCTGCCCCGACAGGGGCGGAGAGAGGGGGATTGTCGTGTGCATCCATGCACCCGATCCCGATGCGCGTTGCGCCTCGGGACCCGCCTGCGGCGGTCCGGTTCTGCTCCTGCAGAACCGTCGAACCCCGGCGTGGCTTCTCACCACCCATCCCATCCGTCAGACAAACGCAAAAGGGCCACCCTGTGGGCGGCCCTTTTGCGTTTGTCTGGCGGAGAGAGGGGGATCCAGTTGAGTCCGACCCAACCCCTTGAACCGCTTGGCATTCACAAACCGGGAGTGTGCCCTGTTTTGTGCCCCGGGCATTGTAGCCGTTCGCTCTGTCGAATGGCACATTGAATTCTGTGCCCTACGGCGGCAGTGAATCTTTGAGGGCATTCAGGTCGGACGGGCCTTCTCGAGGTGCGCAGGGAACACAGATAACGACTGTGCCATCAGTGGTCCAGCGATACCTGGCCAGCCCATTCCTGTGCTATCAATGCAAAGCCTTGCTGGAAGGCTCTTTCAGGGAGAGGAAGGATGCGCAGGTTCGGAGCGGCAGGTGGGGGGCTTACCCACTTCAGGGAATGGAAGAGGTCTTTTCGGCAGCTGACGGCCCTTGGTGCTTGGCTTTGCTGTGTGCTGTTGGTGGGGCTGTCCATGGTGCCGCCCGTAAGCGCGCAGACCGTCACTTACATTCATACCGATGCGCTCGGTTCTGTTGTTGCAGAGAGCGATGCCAGTGGCAAGGTGATCAAGCGCTATGACTATGAGCCCTATGGGGCGGTGGTCGGTGGGCAGGTCACGGATGGGCCTGGATACACAGGACATGTGAGTGATGCGGCTACCGGGCTAAGTTACATGCAGCAGCGGTATATGGATCCGCAGTTGGGTGTCTTCCTGTCCGTAGACCCGGTGACGGCGTATGAGCAGCCTGTGGGGCAGTTCAATCGGTATCGGTATGCGAACGGAAATCCATACAAATTCAAAGATCCGGACGGTCGCATCGTCGAAACCGTGTGGGATGTTGCGAACATTACCTTGGGGGCAACCAGCGCCTACTCAAACTTTAGCGAAGGCAATATTGGTGCAGGTGTCGTTGATTCGATTGGCGTGGCCGTCGATTCTCTGGCAGCTGCTGTCCCATTTGTGCCAGGCGGCGCCGGGGCAACGATCAAGGCCGTCAGGATGGCCGAGAACGCGGCGCAAGGCGCTCGGGCTGAAAAGGCTGTAGCCGGGTTCTACCCCGATATCACGGACGGTTCTAAAAGAGCTGCAACCTTCTGATCCTGCCTGGCGACCCTTCGCCGCATCCTTGGGTTGTGGCGTCGCTCGATGTAGTCAAACACATCCGCTCTTGCTGCATCCAGTGTCGGGTAGCTCGTTCGATAGACTCGCTCACGCTTGAGCAGCCCAAAAAAGCCTTCGCAGGCGGCGTTGTCGCCGCAATGTCCAACGGCGC
>NZ_JCAFWP010000017.1:0-95096 GCF_059295135.1 Stenotrophomonas sp. INTA L402-1 | reverse complement strand
AGATGTGTATAAGAGACAGCGCACGCACCCTCAGCGGCAGGTAGCCGCCCTGCCCCAGGAACACCGCGTGCACCTCTTCCAGGTCACCGGGGTTGGCCTCCTCCAGCACCGGCAACAGGCGTCCGGCGGCGATGTCCTCCTGCACCTGGTAGGTCGCCAGCCGCGCCATGCCCAACCCGCCCAGCACCAGCTGCCGCAGCGCGTTGCCGTTGCTGGCGCGGGCATTGCCACTGGGCAGCAGCATGCGCTCGCGACCGTCCTGCAGCAGCGGCCAGCCCTGCATCGCACGCGCATGGCCGATGTCCAGACGGTTGTGCGACATCAGCTCCTCAGCGTTGCGCGGCAGTCCATGCCGCTGCGCGTAGGCTGGCGCGGCCACGATCATCATCCGCGTCGCACCCAGCCGTCGCGCCACCAGGCTGGAACTCTTCAGCGGGCCGGCCCGCACCGCCACGTCGGTGCGCTGCTCAAGCAGGTCGATCACCTCGTCGTTCAAGGTCAGATCCACCCCCACCTGCGGATTGCGCTCCAGGAATGCCGGCAGCAGCGGCAACAGGAAATGCTGGCCGAACGGCACGTTGGAATTGACCCGCAGGCGTCCGCGCGGCTCGGCATGGGCGCTGGCGCAGCGCTCGGCCTCCTCCAGGTCGGCCAGCACGCGCAGGCCGCGCTCGTAGAACGCGCAGCCTTCCGGGGTCAGCTGCAGCTGGCGGGTGGAGCGCTGCAGCAGGCGCGTACCCAGCCGTTGCTCCAGCCGGGCTACCAGCTTGCTGACTGCCGACGGCGTCATGTCCAGGGTACGGGCCGCGGCGGAGAAGCCACCGGTCTCGATCACCCGCACGAACACTTCCAGTTCGCCGGATCGGTTGATGTCGGGTCGCGCCATGGCGATGAATCCAGTTCACAGATGATTATCCATGCGCAGTCTAGTTCACAGATCGACGGAGAATCACCATGGCCCTCCCTCCCCCCGGGATTGCCCGATGAACCGCCTCAGCCAGCTCACCGCGACCGCCTTGATCGCCCTGTCCAGCGCAGCCAGCGCCACCCCGGCCCCGCACTGGGTTGCCAGCTGGCAGGCCAGTCCGCAACCGGTCTGGGGCGCCGATTTCCTGTTCCCGACCCTGGTCCCGGCCACGCTGCAGGACCAGACCTTCCGCCAGACCGCGCGCATCAGCCTGGGCGGGCCCCGGCTGCGGGTGCGGCTGAGCAATGCCTACGGCACCCAGCCGCTGCGGATCGGGGCGGCCGGCGTGGCCGCACACGCGGGTGTCACCCCGCAGCCGCTCAGTTTCGACGGCCAGCCCGGCGTATCGATCGAGCCCGGTCAGGAACGGCTGAGCGATCCGCTGCCACTGGCCACGGATGACCACCAGGCGTTGCAGATCAGTGTCTTTGTGCCGGGGCCGACGCCCGTGCAGACGTTCCACTGGGAGGGTCGGCAGACCAGTTGGATTGCGCCCGGCGACCAGAGCCAGACCCAGGCTCTGAGCGGGGCCAGCAGCACCACTGCCCGCCTGTTCCTGGCTGGCATCGAGGTCGAGGCGGCGGCCAGCGCACGCAGCGTGGTGGTGATCGGCGACTCGATTACCGACGGCGCCACCGCCAGCCTCGATCAGGACCAGCGCTGGACCGACCATCTGGCGGCGCGCCTGGCACCGCGGGGCGTTGCCGTGGTCAACGCCGGTATTTCCGGGGGGCGGCTGCTGCGCGATGGCATGGGCGAATCCGCCCTGGCCCGCTTCCGGCGTGACGTGCTGGATCAACCAGGCGTGGTCAGCGTAGTCGTGCTGATCGGCATCAATGACATCAGCTGGCCCGGCACCGCCTTCGCCCGGAACCAGGCCCGGCCCACGCTGGCCGAACTGCAGGCGGGGTATCGCACCCTGGCCGAGCAGGCCCATCGGCGGGGTCTACGCATCCTCGGCGCCACCCTGACGCCGTTCGCCGGCGCCCTGCCCGGCACGCCGCTGGACGACTACTACCAGCCGGACAAGGAGGCCCTGCGCCAACAGCTCAATGCCTGGCTGCGCAGCGACAGCCCGTTCGATGCGGTGATCGACCTGGATGCGGCGCTGCGCGACCCGGCCGATCCGTCACGGATGGCCGCCGCCTACGACTCCGGCGACCACCTGCATCCGGGCGATGCGGGTAACCGGGCCATGGCCGAGGCGGTGGATCTGGAGGTGTTGATGGGGCCCCTCACACATGGCGCGGATCTGCCGTAAGCAACGAAAAACCCCGGGAAGGCCCGGGGTTTCGTCGCATACAGCTGGCCCGAACGGCTTACTTGCGCTTCTTGCGCACGTACAGCACCAGCGAGTGCTCTTCCAGCTCATAGCCGTGGTCTGCGGCGATCTTGCGCTGCAGCTCCTCGATCTCGTGGCTTTCGAACTCGATGATCTTGCCGCTGTCCACGTCGACCATATGGTCGTGGTGGCCGCCACGGTCCAGCTCGTAGACGGCCTGGCCGCCTTCGAAATTGTGCTTGAGCACGAGGCCGGCGGCCTCGAACTGGGTCAGCACCCGGTAGACCGTCGCCAGGCCGATCTCGTCGCCATGCTCGAGCAGCTGGCGGTAGATGTCTTCGGCGGTCATGTGGTGCTGGGCATTGCGCTGTTCAAGCAGCGCCAGGATCCGCATCCGTGGATGGGTCACCTTCAGGCCGACTTTTCGCAGGTCGTGGGTTTCCATAGGTCTCCGTTCATTGGCGATTTAGCGCCAGCTGCCTCGGATTGGGTCGCGGTGGCACGCCGGGAGTGTATCATCGGTTTGATTTCCCCAACCGCCAGTCCCGATGCGCAATCTCCTGTTGGTCGCCGCCGTCGCCCTGTCCACCACCGGGTGCGGCATCATCTACAAGCAACCCATCTATCAGGGCAACCTGATCCGGGAAGATGCCGTGGCCAAGCTGCAGGTCGGGCAGAGCAAGCAGCAGGTCACTGCGCTGCTGGGCACCCCGTCCATTCCGGACCCGTTCCACGCCCAGCGCTGGGACTACACCTCCAGCCAGCGCGTGAACCGCCTGGGCCGTACCGAGGTGAAGAACTTCACCGTGTTCTTCGACAATGACAACGTGACCCGCTGGGAAGGCGATTACTTCCCGGGTAACGACAAGGCCCTGGCCCAGCAGACCGTGCGCCAGTTCGGCCGCAATCTGCCGAAGGACAAGAAGAAGAAGGGTCGCTGACGCCCCCTGCCCGTCCTCGCGGACGGGCGACAGGAATCAACCGCCGAGCGCGCGACGCCGGCGGTTGTCCTTGGGGTCGGCCTGCAACGGGCGTAGCAGCTCGATGCGGTCGCCATCCAGCAGCAACTGCTGCGGGCGCGCCAGCAGCCCATGCACGGCCGCCGCCGGGCAGTCGGCACTGCCTTCCAGCGCAGCAGCGGCAATGGCCTCGGCCACGGTCGCGCCCTCGTCCAGCTGCAACCGGCGCGAAAGCACCCGCTGCGGCCAGGCCAGCACCACCTCGACCTCGATCATCGCTCAGGCCTCGTCGGCAACGCGGATGAAGTCGTTGACCATGCGGTCGGCCAGGCTCTGGAAGCCCAATGCCAGCGCCGGACCGAGCAGGCGCGAACTGGGCTCGAAGTCCAGGGTCAGGGTGACCTTGCAGGCATCTTCGGCCAGCGCATGGAACTCCCAGCGGCCGTGCAGCTGCTTGAACGGGCCATCGCGCAGCTGCATATCGATGCTGTGCGGGCGCTGCAGTGTGTTTTCAGTCTGGAACCAGGTGCTGAACGAGCCCAGGCCCAGGTCCAGGCGCGCTACCAGCCGGTCCTCGCCCTGCTCCAGGATCTGGGCAGCCGAACACCAGCGGAAACGGCGCGGATAGGCCTGGACATCATTGACCAGGTCGAACATGCGCGCGGCCGAATGTTCGACCAGGGCGCTGCGGCGGATAGTAGGCATGAATACAGGACGTTTCGGCAATCGACCGGGCGGGCCCGAATCGGAGACAATACGGAAATGAGCAAGAACAGCGGCAAGGATAAAGCAAAGAGCGCGACGGCCAACAAAACCATCGCGTTGAACAAGCGTGCCCGCCACGAGTACCACATCGAAGACCGCTTCGAAGCCGGCCTGGCCCTGCAGGGCTGGGAGGTGAAATCGATCCGTGCTGGCCGCGGCAACATCGTCGACGCCTACGCCTACGTGAAGGATGGTGAGATCTTCCTGATCGGCGCGCAGATCACTCCGTTGATCCAGGCCTCGACCCATGTCGTGGCCAACGACCGGCGCGATCGCAAGCTGCTGCTGCACCGGAGCGAGATCGACAAGCTGGTCGGCAAGGTCGAGCGCGATGGCTACACGATCGTGCCCACCGCGATGTACTGGAGCAAGAACAAGATCAAGCTCGAAGTCGCGCTGGCCAAGGGCAAGCAGACCCACGACAAGCGCGATGCCGCCAAGGACCGTGACTGGGCGATCGAGAAGCAGCGTGTGATGCGTCGCGGGAACCGCGACGCGTAAGGCCGTTGCACATGACCATGTAGAGCCGAGCCATGCTCGGCTGCCTTGGCTTTCTGTAGAGCCGAGCCATGCTCGGCTGCCTTGGCTTTCTGTAGAGCCGAGCCATGCTCGGCTTCGGTAAGAAAAGCAGTCGAGCATGGCTCGACTCTACAAAAGGCGGGTCACCCCGCCAGCATGCCCTGCCTGCGCATCCGCGGCGACAGCGCCGCGTGCATCACCGCCAGGTGCATCACTACCGCCAGCTCCGGTGCGTAACGGTCATCGCCCAAGCGCCACTGTTGGGCCAGGTTCGCGGCATCAGCCGGCAGCAACGCCAGCAACTGGGCGTCGTCCAGTGCATCGGCCGCGCCCTGCAGCTGGCGCGCCATCTGTCGCGACTGCCACACATGCACGCCGATGCTGAGACTGGCCAGCGACATCAGCACCACAGCCAGCCCGTGCTCGAACCACTGCGACAGCACTTCCGGCCCCCACAGCAGGGCGGCCAGCACTGCCAGACCCGGCAGGCGCCACCCCAGCCAATGGATGCGGCCGCGCTGCGACCAGTGCACCACCACCGCGCTGGCGACCAGTGCCGCAGCTGCCGTGGCCGGCAACTCCGTCACCCAGGTGGCCGCCAGCAGCACCGCCAGCACCGCCCAGACCCAGCCCGGCGGCAACGCACGCCGCTGGTAGTCGGCACCGACCGGCCCGATCAGCTGCCGCAGGCTGCGTTGTTGGCTTGCATCGGTCACCCGTGGTCTCCGTGTCTGTCCTGGCTCGGATGGTCATCGCCAGTGTGTCGCAAATTCGTGCCCACGAAGTTAGCAATCCGCTATGACAGACGCTCTACAACAAGTTGCGGATTGACAGGACGCGCGGCTCGCCCGCAGCGCTCACCCCGCCGACAGATCCTTGCTGAGGAACACCCTGCATGTGCCGACCGGATCGCATGGCACCCGGCCGAACACGACCCATCCATGCTTCACATAGAAGTCGGGCGCCTGGAAGCTGAGGGTGTACAGCACGCCGGAACGGCAACCGCGACGCCGCGCTTCATCCTCTGCGGCCTTCAGCACACGCGACCCCAGCCCGTTGCCGCGATGGGCCGCTGGCAGATGGAACAGATCCACGAACCACAGGCCCAGTGAGGTTCGCCCGGTGAGACCCCCTACCACCTCGCCACTGGCCGGATCGGTGGCCAGCACCGCCAGTGTGCGCCGATCGGCGTAACCCGCAGCGTCAAGATTGAACTGATCCAAGCCAGTGCCAATCACCTCCAGCGCTTCGTCGCTGGGTTCATCTGTTACTGCAACGTCTAGCGTCATGGCGTCCTTCCACTGGCTCCGCTTCAGGAATCTGGATGCTATCAAGCCTGATCGCACCTACGCCGGCCCGCTTCAGCGTTTGGCGCTATTGCGGCCCGTCTTGAGCACAGACCGATGCCTCTGCCTTCAACAACAGATCGGCCTGCAGCCTTGGTGCAGGACCTGTTACTGGGAATGCAGCCGCGAGGGCCTTCGCCGCACGATCTGCGTGTGGCTGGATGTACCAGGACGATTCAGCCGACAGCATGCCACCGCGCACCTCTTGCCCGATCCGGCACTGTCCCCACTTGCCGGGGCTCACGGAAATGGCCATGAGCCCCCCGTGGAGTGGTGTCCGGAAATTCGAGCACGGCGCCCAA
This sequence comes from Stenotrophomonas sp. INTA L402-1, assembly GCF_059295135.1. NCBI lineage: Bacteria > Pseudomonadati > Pseudomonadota > Gammaproteobacteria > Lysobacterales > Lysobacteraceae > Stenotrophomonas > Stenotrophomonas sp. INTA L402-1. The sequence goes on along the minus strand of NZ_JCAFWP010000017.1, from coordinate 88,956 downwards.
AGGGATCGCAACGTGTCAATCAGCGGGGAGCCGGACGCTCACCCGCGTGACTGTTCAGGAAGATTGCCGTAAGATCCGTCTCGTTGGGCAGGGTCAGTGTCAGCTTTTATGACGGTATTGGCCCCAAAGCCTTGCAATGCTTGAAGAAACCGGGGGTGCATTGGTTTCGACGGGGGTTGTGAAGTCGCCTGGCGCATGCCGAGGGGGTAGCTTTCCTCGTAAATCCAGCTGCAAAACTCTAGTTGCCAACGACGACAACTACGCTCCGGTCGCTCTCGCAGCCTAAAAACTGCGGTGCGTGACCTTCTGCCGACTTAGGCGGAGCCTCGAAACTGCTTGTGTCCATGCTCGCAGCGTAGAGTCATTATCATGGAATCGCGCTGGGCGGCTGCCTGTCAGTCCGGCACTAGAACACAACAGGCTGGTTCCCGGGTGCGCTTTGCACACCGTGCTGCTCGGGGATGAGATTCAACGGTGAGCTAAGCATGTAGTGCTGGGGATGGAGTGCCTTCGGACGGCGGTTCAATTCCGCCCACCTCCACCAACGAACGGTTCGTCAAGGACCGGAGAAGCCCGGAAACCCCCGCATCACAAGGGTTTCCGGGCTTTTTTACTTTCCGGCCTAGTTCGCGTCAGTTCGTTGCAGGCCGTGAGACGGTGGGGGCATATTTTGGGGCATCCGCCCGGACCTGAAAGACACATGCCCCCACTGACCGATCTGGCCATTCGCAAGGCCAAAGCAACGGACCGCACGCAGAAGATCTTCGATGGCGGCGGCCTGTACCTGGAGATCTCGCCCAAGGACAGCCGCTGGTGGCGGCTGAAGTATCGCTTCGACGGGAAGGAGAAGCGGCTCGCATTGGGCGTATACCCAGTCGTGACCCTGGCTCTCGCCCGGCAGCGGCGGGACGACGCGCGGCAGCTGCTGGCGCGCGGGGTGGATCCGGGCGAGCACAAGAAGGCGGCAGCCGTGGCTCGGGCGGAACTGGGAGCCAACACGTTCGAGGTCATTGCACGGGAATGGCTGGCCAAGCGCGATTGGGTGCCGAAGTACCGCATCAAGGTCGAAGCATGGTTCGCCAATGACGTGTTTCCGTGGGTCGGAAGCCGACCAGCGGCAGAGCTGGAAGCGACGGATTTCCTGTCGGTCGCTCGGCGCGTTGAGGCCCGCGGCGCCATCGAATCGGCGCACCGAATCATGCAGAACTGCAGCCAGGTGATGCGGTACGCCATCGCCACCGGCAGGGCGAAGCGCGACCCGGTTGCGGACCTGCGCGGCGCTCTTACCCCCTCGCCAGAGAATCACTACGCCGCGGTTACCGAGCCCGTCGAACTGGCGCCCCTGCTGCGCGCTATGTATGGCTACTCTGGAACGCTGACGGTTCGGATGGCCCTCCGCCTCGCTCCAATGCTGTTTCTGCGTCCTGGCGAGCTACGGCAGGCCGAGTGGGCGGATTTCGACCTCGAAGAGCGGATATGGACGATCCCCAAGGGAAGGATGAAGATGCGCCGGCCGCACATTGTTCCGCTGTCGGCGCAGGCTCTCGCGATTCTGGAGGAAATCAAACCGCTCACCGGGCGGGGAAAGTACGTCTTCCCCTCGGCTCGTTCCAAAGCACGGCCGATGTCAGAGAACGCAGTGACTGCGGCTCTGCGCAGAATGGGGTTCGAGTCGGGAACGGTCACTGGGCACGGCTTCCGCGCGACAGCGCGCACCATCCTGGACGAGGTCCTGAAGTTCCGCCCCGACATCATCGAGCACCAGCTGGCCCATGAAGTGAAGGATCTGAACGGCCGTGCCTACAACCGCACGACCCACCTCGATGAGCGGGTTCGGATGATGCAGGAGTGGGCGGACTACCTGGACCGGCTGCGCGATGGCAACGTGGTGCAGCTGCGGGTCGCCTGACGTCTACACGCCCCGCCGCATCTGCTGCAGCCCTGCCCTCATCCACGCCTTGCGCGCGTCCTTCGGGCGGGGCTTGGTCTCCTTCGGCGGTCGGCGCGGCTCCAGCGCTTCCTTGATCCGCTCGATCTCCTTCGCCCCGGCCTCGGCCAGGCGCCGAGCTTGTTGCTGCTGCTCACGGGTTGGCGGCAGTCCGGGCAGTGGCGGCGGCGGCTGGATCGGGGTGCTGTCGGTCAGCCGGGCGACGGCCTCGCGAAGGGGCAGATCGGGATAGAGCCTGGCCGCGCACCAGCGCTCCGCGTAGCGCTTCGCCTGTCGGACGTTGGCGGCGCGCGCTTCCTTGGTGTGCCACATCTTCTGGCCTTCCATCCACAGCCGGACGCCAGGACCGCCATCGAACGTGACGTTCGCCGTTTCCCGGCCGTTGTACCAGAGCGCCCAGCGCTCGCCGGTCTGGACCCAGCCAGACGGGATTGGCGCGGTGCGGAAGCCTTGGTAGGTGGAGGAGATCATGGCCGGAAGGATACGGCCGGCCGTCGCAGATCCTGCGAACGCGGCAGGGACCTGCCTGAATCGTTCGAGGAAGGAGTTGTTAAGCGCTGCATCGGCGATTTGACGAAATCGTCAATTTGCCCGAATCGGAGAGTCGAGCCTGACTCGACTCTGTGCCGGCATGGCGCTGCTCACGCGCCCCCGGGTTGAGCTGCCTGCGGCCCCGGATCCGGCGCAGTGAGGATGCCCGACCTCCCCGGCTGACACCATCGGGCAACTTCGCTCTGTTGGGTCGGGCTGGACCTACATGTCGGGAAGGTAGGAAGCTCTGAAAGAGCCCGAGGCAACGTTCGAAGCCTATTCCGCCTCCGGATGAATCGTCTCAAAGCGCCCTTGGGAATGCAGCTGGTGATCAGCAGGGGAGAGACCATAGAGACCGGATAGGTGATTCATTAGCCCCCGGAACCTATCCCTAGCGCCTCCAAGCCACCCACCAGCCAGCGTGTTCAACCAAGGCGGATTCACCATCTCCACAAGGAGCTTTTCCTCGGCTTCTTGACGAGTTGCACAGACAGGCCCCTCGATTACCTCAGGCTTCCCATGGGCCAATTTGTCGCGAAGCGTGAAGAGCTGATTGGCGTACTGTAAAGGCTTGCTTCCCCAATCAAATTCCTTGCCTGCATGCAAATGCAGAACTTCGACCTTCTTCCTCCAGGGGATGCGCTCGATCTGATCCCAGAACTCAATGTTCCTGGCGCCCAAGGAGTTTAGATACGCCTCCACGGTGAAAGCCATAAACACCACGACCGGCAGTAGTTCCGCTGGCGAATGTGCCCTCTTCTCCAGCTGCGAAATCATCAACATCAGGGCTTCGTAGGCTTTTCCCTGTGCGGTGAATTCCATGTATGGCTTGAACTTCTCCGTCCCCATAGCTACCCGGAATTGTCAGTGGCGTCACAGCCGTGAGGGTACATGCTCCATATGTGCGGCCGATTCGTCCAGCTCCCCGTAATCGACTTCGGCCAGCCGGGGCTGGCTGACCTTGCCCCCGGCCTGGCCGAGATCCAGCCCAGCTACAACTTGGCGCCGACGCAGCGCGCATCGGTGATTCTGGACCGCGGCGAAGGCCGGCAGGTCACCCGGCTGGCGTGGGGCCTGCTGCCGTTCTGGGCGAAGGCCAAGGGCCTGCAGGGCTCGACCATCAATGCCCGGATCGAGACGGTGGCCACCAAGCCCGCCTTCCGGGCGGCGTTCAAGAAACGCCGCTGTGTGATCCCCATGGCCGGCTACTTCGAATGGTCGGTGAGCCCGATCGACGAGAAGAAAGACCCGTGGTTCATCCACGCCACCGGGCCGCTGCTGGCCGCCGGCCTGTGGGAGGACACCAGCCCCCTGCTGCCGGACGGCAACCTGGGCACCTTTACCATCATCACCGGCGACAGCAGCGGCGTCTCGGCCGACATCCACGACCGCATGCCGGTGTGGCTGCAGGCCGGCCAGATCGATGAGTGGATCGCCGCCAGCCCCGACGACGCCATGGCCATGCTGCTGGCCAGCGAGCCACCGGCGATGGAGGCCTACCGCGTCAGCCGCGCGGTGAACACGCCGCGGAACAACCGCGAGGACCTGCTGCAGCAGGTTGCTTAGCCTTCACTTCTCAAACAAGGGCATGATCTGCGAAAGCACGATCTTGTGCCCCTCCTTGTTCGGATGGTTGAACTGCGCCATCAACAAGTGCCGATCCCCCCTGTAGGCGGCGAAAGCAGCAAGGCTGTCTGCCAACGGCACGTCCAGCTGCTTTGCCAACCCACGGATCATGGCGGCCTGCTCACCCAGTGCGTCGCCGGGCTGGTTCGGAGATGCCTGCTCATCCCATGTCGGCGTCAGTAGTACTGGGCACGCCCCCGCAGAACGCACACCATCGACGATCTTGGTCAGATTGCCTTTAGCCACCTCAACACCCAGCGGTCGGTCATTCAACGCAAAATCGATGAGCACCACGCGCGGGTGGTGATCTAGCACATCTCGCTGAAAGCGAGCCAGGCCCTGCGTTGAATTCTGCCCACCTACACCAGAGGTGATGACATTCAACACGGCATGCGGATATCGATCGGCCAGGGCGTCTTCGAGCAGCCTAGGATAGGCGTCCTTCTTTCGAACCTCGGGGGTAATCGCATAGCCCGCCGGTACGCTATGACCGAACGCGACGATGTTGATGGTCTGGTTGCCCGGCCAGGCCACCTTCATATCCTTGACGACAGCTGCGATGCATCGACTGGCTTCGCCTTCATGCGCCAATGGAACCGCAAGAGACTCAGCACGACAGCTTAGGGTTGAGACTGCCACGAACAAGGCGGCAGCGATCGAGGCCACGGTCTTCATGGCGCAACGATACAGCAACTGCTCGCGGCTGTGATCTTGGTAAACCTAGCGTACTCAGCCGAACCCCAGCGGCACCTCTGTCAGGTCCACGATGAAGATCGTGGCGTTCTGAGGGCCCATAGTCACGCCGCCGACCGGGAAGGTGTTGGTGATCAGGGTCTGCGAGAACGTCTCATGCTTCGACATGAAGACTCTATTGTCGCTCGTCATGTGGAAAGCATCGGCGTAGGCAGTACACCGGTCCTGGGATATCGATGCGTAATAGAACCTGGGAGATGGGATGGCGATGCCAATCTTGGTGCCAGGGAAGAACTGGCCGACCTCAACGAACGGCGTATTGACCGGCGGCTGCGGGAGCGGCACAACCTGCAGCACGCGCAACCCCTTCCGCCTCGAGTCATAGAAGACTGATCCATCCTCTCCGCGCATGCGCAGCCCAACCGGTCCGGAAGCAGCGCGCTCGGTTGCGTCGAACGTGTAGTACTCCAACGTCTTGTTCGGAGCATTATTCGCTGCAAACACGTAACTGGTCACACCCGACTGGACAATAGAGAACCCGGTGATGAACGCGACGCTGTCATTGATGTACCTGACTACATGGAGTTTCGTTGTTCCGGCAGTTCTCTCCAGAAGCCCATAGTTGGACGAAGATGCAAACGGCGGTGAGCCCCCGGTTGAGCTGCCCTGAAAGGAACCAGTATCGAGGGTTCCCGACTTAGCCAACTGCAGGTTTCGATAGCCCGCACCGATCTGGATCTGTCCGGTCCCTTGGTTGCGCACGCGTAGCCCGATCGCCATCAGCTGTAGATTCCATAGTGGAGGGTGATGCCGCCGACAGTTTCCGTAGTGGGCTTGCTCGGGAACATCTCCATCCTGACGTGGAAGTTCACCACGTCAGGATCCCAGGACCAGTTGATGGTGTTGCCCGAGATGGTCACCGATGGAACCAGCATGCCGTAAACCGATCGCTGACCCTCGCAGGTGAAGTAGTAGAAGGGCTCGCCACCAGAAAAGTCGTTGACGACGAGCCCCCCGTTCGCTTCAGGCGGTGCCACCCATTTGTTGTTGGAGTTCACCGGGTTGTAGAGCGGAAACCTGTAGGACCCGATCATCTTCGACAGCTTGGTGGTGACCGAGGTCTCCACATACCCGCTCTCGTTGCGAACACGCAGACCCACGTCGGCCATTACAGCAGCACTCCAAGTTCGACCGCAGGGACCCCGTTCGGGTAGTAGACGTAAACGCCCTGGTTGGTGATGTTCAGCCGGTATCCGCCTGCGACAGTGCCATTGAACTCAAACCCACCACCTGCAGCCTTGTTGATCCGCCAGCCGGTCTTCCCCTGCACGTAGTCATCCGACTGAATTACCCCGCTGATCTTCGCGTTGGTGATCGCGGCATCTTCGATGTTGGCGCTCTTGATCCACGCCGTTCCGATCAGCGCCTGGCTGATGAACGTCTGGCCGCCCTGGATCACGAACGGCGTGGTCACCTGCCCGTTCACCAGGTTGATAAGCGCCAAGCGATCGGCCTGGAACAGGATCTGGCTCTGGTAGCTGCCATCCGGCTGGTTCTCGATGCCGATGCCCATTCCGGCGGCGTAGTACTGACCGTTGGCCGCGACCTGTAGCTTCAAGCTCCACGACGCGCTGATCCGACCATCCATGTCCACGACGGCCTGAGAGGTCTGCTGCACGATCGCCTGAGTTTCGCCAACGCTCGCCTCAACTGTTTCCTGCCGGCGCGCCAGGGCGTAGTCGCCCTCAGCAATGACCGTCTGGATGGTGAGCGTTCCAGCGAACACCGTGGCGTCACCTGCACCCCAATCACTGTCACCGGCAGCCTGCACATCGAGCTGCGCGAACAAGCCGTCGGTCTTCTGGCCAATGGCCTGCAGGCCGGTCTCCGGATCGTTGACCTGCAGCTCCAGGGTGTTTACCCGGCCAACCACCGCGCCTGCCTGAGCGATCGCGTCGCCCACGTCCTTCCACTTCGTGCCCGGCGGCTCCTCATTGCCCGGCGCGTTGTCGTTCCACAACCAGATCTTGCCGTTGTAGACAACAGTCTCGCCGGGCTCGTAGGTAGCACCCGCCTCCCAGATCAGCGGCACGATCTGGTCGATGCTTTCAATCTTGGCCAGAAGGTCTTGGCCCAACGCGCTCTCGCTGATCTTCCCCGAGAAGTACGCGTCGTAGTCCGACTGGTTGGTGCTCGCCTCGCCCATGACGCCAGCACCGGCCGGATACCACGGCCCGATGTTGCCGCTCTTGTCCACCAGGCGGCCCCAGAAGTAGAACCGCGCACCGGCGGCCAGGCCGTCCAGCTGGTAGCGGTTCTGCGGATAGGCGAAGTCTGCGAACTTCGTGGCGTTCTCGCGATTCGGGCCAGTGCTGCGCCAGATCTCGGTGCGCTCGGTGTCGGTGGCGCCAGGCGGGAAGCCCCAAGCCAGCTGGATGCCGAACACCACCGGCGTGGCGGTCAGCGAGGTCAGCGCCGGCGGCGGCTCGGTCTTGCCCTTGATGTCCGTGAGCATGCTCAGCGTCGGCTGCGAAACCGCGTTGAGCGCATTAACCGCGCGTACCCTGGCCAGGTACTTGCCGGCATAGATGCCCCGCACCTCGCAGCTGGTGGTCCCTACCCTGCCCGCACGTACCCAGTTCAGGTCGTCCCGGCGCCACTCCACGTCATAGGCGATGGCCTTGTCGGCCACATCCCATTCAATGGTCAGCACCGGCGTGGCGATGCCCTGGTCGATCACCACATGGGATGACATGCGCACGTTGGCCGGCGGCGGCTGGACGCTCGGTGGAATGACGCTGATCGGCGGCGGCTCCAGGCGGGTCCCGTCATCGATGGCAGCGAACTTGTCCGGCCGGTGCTGCAGCGCAGTGATGCGGTAGGTCAGGCCCTCTTCCTCGGCGATGCCCAGCACACGGAACTGCTGCAGCACCAGGTCGGTCGACTCTGTCGCCCAGATCGACTGAGACACCGGCACCGCGCTCAACGGCGCCGAGACGGTCACCACGCGCGTAGTCGGGTTGATCCCATTGATGGTCCGCGCTTCGGTCTTTCCAGTCGGCAGCGTGGCGCGCAGGAGGTCGCCAACGGCCATGGTCGGCGGCACCACGTCCAGCGTCAGGCTGTTGGCAGTGGCGGCGCTGACGCGGCCGGAATTCCGGCGGCCTGCGCGGTTGGCGTCAGCCACCTGAATCACGTCGCCCGGCATGCAGTTCAGCGCGTCCAGGCCCACCGCGAAGGTGACCGTCTCCGTCTCCAGGTTCTCGCTGTAGAGGATGTGGTTCCCCACCCGCTGAGCCTGCGACTTCGAATGGCAGCCCAACGCGGTGACCTCGATCTGGTTCACGCCATAGCGGGCGATGCCATCCAGAAGCTGCACCGGCTCAACCTTCCGCCGGCCAAAGTCGTCCGGGTCGATCCAGGACACCAAGGCCACGGTGTGACGGACCTTGCGAGCACTTCCCTCGTAGGTGAACCGGCCATCGACCACATTGGCCTGGCTGTAGGTGTAGACCGGGTCCTTCGGCTTGTCCGCCGAGGCCATCACCTGGCCAGCGGCATAGAAGCTGATGCCCCGGAACATGCTGGCCATGTCCTGCAGGACCTTGTACGCATCGGCTCTGGTCTGCAGGTACAGGCTGCAGGTGAAGCGCGGCTCCTGCCCACCCATACCATCGCTGACCAGCTGATCGCAGTACTGCGCGATCTCGTACAGCCGCCACTTGTCCACCCAATCCAGCGGGATCCGATTGCCGAGGCCGAAACGGTCGTTGGTGACGATGTCGAAGAACACCCAGGCCGGGTTGTTGGTCCATGCCGACTTGAAGGTGCCGTCCCAGACACCGCTGTAGGAACGCGTGCGCGGGTCGTAGTTGCTCGGCACACGGATGATGCGACCCCATATCTGGAACGCACGCGAGGGGACGTTCTGGAAGGCGCTCGCGTCCACCTGCACCGCCGCGAGGGCACAGTTGGGATACCGCAGCTTGGCGTCGATGATCTCGGTCAGCGACTGGACCATGACGATGTCGGCGACGGTCGAGCTGTTCGCGTTTGGCGTCAGGCGGCGCACGCGCACCTGCCATTGGGTGCCGGCCGGCAGATCAATGCGGTGGCTGCGCTGGTACTCGCTGGTGGTCTTGCCACGGAACGCATTGGAGAGCACCGTGCTGAACGCGCCGCCGTTCACCGACAGATCGATCGCATACTCGATCGCGTAGCCTTCGGTATCGCCGTTTTCCGTGTTCTGCCGCTGCAGCGCAGGAACGCTGAATCGAATGCGCACGGCGGACAGGTCAGCACCAGAGACCGTGCGGACCACAGGTGCGTTACTGCGCAGCTCGACCCCGACCGGGACCTCGTTCTCGACCGATGGGAATCCGGCGATGTACTCCTGGTCCTGCGTGCCTGCACGGGTTTCCACGCGCACGCCGGCAAAGTTCAGGGTGCCGTCGCTGTTCTGGATCGGAACCTGGTTGAGGTAGACGGACTGATTGCCCGCCACCAAGCCCCGGATCTCGCCCTCGCTGATCAGGTCCAGGATCTTCGCGTAAGAGATCGAGTGCAGGCTGTCGGGGGTCTCGACCGGCGTGCGGGCGTTACCGCCCCCCTTGCCGCCAGCACCGGCAATGGCCACCGGCGAGCATGCACGCGCCAGCTGCGTGGGCTGATACTTGATGGCTACGTTCACTGCTGATCCTCTGCGTAGATGCCGCCACTGATCACTGCCGAGCCCACGAACATTCCCTTGGTGTCGTGGCCGCCATAGGCGACAGACACAGGGTTGCCCTGCGCCTGCGTGTTGACGGCGCCGTTCATGCTGTAGTTCGGGGTGTTCTCGGCACTGTCTTTGGCGCCAAGCCCTTTCGGCTGTGGTGCGAGCATCTGGGAAACGCCGCCCAGCACCATGACGCCGCCCTGGAAGACGAGCTGGTAGTTCTGGGTCCAGACGCCGACCACGATGAGCACGATGCCGAGAATCGTCTGCAGGACGCCTCCGCGCTTCGAGCCCACCAGCACCGGAGCGATCCGAATGTCGTCAGCGCCGGGCGGATCGTGCAGCTGCTCCTTGGACAGGTTCTGCCGCCCGACGAACACGGCGAACTCCATGCCCTTGGCCTTGGCGCCCATGAGGTACTGCTGGAAGCCCGGCAGCAGCACGCACAGCGCGCGCACGGCCTCGGCGGGGTTGCTGACGGCCAGGCGGAACTTGCGGCCGAAGCGAGCGCCCAGCAAGCCGTATAGGCGGATGGTGCGCAGGCGCTCAGCCATGACGGGCCCCCTTGTGCCGGACGATGTAGCGCGTGCGCTCGGCCCACATGCCGCCGTAGACCACCTTCTCCGACAGGCGGCCGTGCATGTGGTGCAGCATCTGGCCGTCGCCCAGGTAGACGCCGGCGTGGTTCGGCACAGGCGAGCGGATCTGCATCAGCACCATGTCGCCGCGCTGGGGCTCGCCATCAATCTGCTCGAAGCCTTCGACGCGCAGCCGGTCCAGGCTGTAGAGGTCCTGGCCCTTCTCCCACCAGTCGTCCTCGCGCTCGTACTGGCTGAGCTGGATGCCCAGCTCGCGGGCGTAGACGTCGCGCACCAGGGTGTAGCAGTCCAGCACCCCGTGGGCGAACTGGCGGCCAACCAGCGGCGCCTCGTAGCCACAAGGCTCGATGGTCTGCAGGTCGCCACACTCCGGCTCTGCGCCGGTGCACTGGCCCACGCTCACGATGTGCCACGGTAGGCCGCTGGCCTCGCACATGACCCGGTCAGCGTCGGACGCGGCAGCAGAGGCATTCGGGTGGCTGTGCACGACGGCCAGCACCTCGCCCTGGTCTTCCGCGTCGGCATAGTCCTCAGCCGGCAGCCGGAAGTGCTCGCTGGGCGTAGTGGCCACGTTGCGACAGGGAATGTAGGCCTCGCCATTGGCGCCGGCCACGATCAGGCCGCAGCACTCGCGCGGGTACTCGGCCACGGCGTGCGCCTGGATGGCCTGCAGGGTGCTCTGTTGCATGGTTTCGCCCATGAAAAAGCCCGCACATGGCGGGCTGGATGGTTGCTCGATGGTGGCGCGAATCAGGTGCGCAGCAGGCCGGAGGCAGGGAACCCGCCATAGGGCAGCGGCTTGTCGGCGCCGAAGCGCAGCTTGCAGCTCCCCACCCTGCCCCCGCACTGGTCCCGTGCTGGGTCGGTGGTCGGCACATCATTGGCGTCAGCCACGGCCGGCCCGGTGTAGCCGCAGAACGGGCCGCGGTAGCCGCCCCTGATCAGCCACCCGCACACGCCCGAGATGATCTGACGACCGGGCAGCTGCTCGCCGTTGAGGTCGATCGCAGTGGTCAGCTCGAACTCGACCACTTCCTTCGTCTCGGAGACCTTGCGCTCGATGAACCAGATCTCGTCTAGGAAGTGCTCGTTGGGGTCGGCGGTGGGGTTCCGGCTAGCGTCCAGATCGAGCCCCGTCAGCTGGTACTCGGTTGCCACCGCGCCCCTCTCAAACTGCGTGTTGTCCAGTTCAAGAGCGACAGCACCCGCAGCGACTGAGAACATCCGGCCCACGAACAAGCGCGCGCGCACTGCGCTCGGTTGGGTGGTTCTACCAGTGAGCGACAACCGCATCCACTGTCCGGTCGCGGTTACGTCAGGGAGAGTCGCGGTAGCCAACACCGCATTGCTGGCATTGACCCACTGTATGTACATGCGCAGCACGCAGCCAGCGCTTCCTCGCAGATTGGTTGAAAGCGTGAAATCTGTGTCCGGCTCGATCTCCAGCTTGTCGGCGAGGATGTTGGGAAGCGCCAACCCGATGTATTGCCCTGCCGCTGTTGCAGTGGCCTCAATTCGCAGTGCACGCCCGCCGCCAGGAAGCGGGGATTGGACGTAGCGAAGCGACATTGCCGACATTGTGGTTTCAGTAACCCATCCGGTGGGAGCGGTGCTTGTGGATGGGCTTACCTCAAAACTGCTGTTCCGTGCCTGATTCCGTAACGGGGGGAAATTCAGACCATCCAGGTACTTCACCAGCGTCTGCCGGCGGATCACCTTGGCCCCGACCATGTCGCCGTAGAGCATGCACATGTCCGCGATCCGGCCATCGAGGTTGCCGACCTTCAGGCGCGGGTTCGGCGGCTGGTCGCTGGTGCGCTCGAAGCCGCTCGCCTCAATCGGCCAGGCGCCGTACTCCTGCCCCTGCCACCAGATCACGCCCGACTGCAGGTGCGCGTGGAAGAACAGCTGGTCGGCGCCGAAGCTGCTGGCGTCCAGCTCGTAGACCGTGACGCGGCCACCTGGCTCCAGCTGTTGCGCATCAGCGGTAATCATGGGCGCTCGACTCCGAGGAATGCAGCCACTGCGTCAGGGTCCACGCCGCTGATCGTGGTCTCAGCGTGCCCACCAGATATTGGCCTTGGGTCGCATGTGCTGATGGCGTTGGCAAACTGCGCCGCGTACTCCGGCTTGCAGAGCGTATCTCCGATTCCGTACCACATTTGGATCGGAACGCCAGCAAGCTTTCCCAACTGAGCCATAGTCAACGGGTTGTGGGTCGCACCATGTGTCGCTTCGTTGTAGGTGCCGCCGTACGCGGAATCGATATATGGCCTGTAGAGGCTGCTATTGGCCCTGATGTCCGCCAGGTTGATCACAGGAATCATGAGGACGATCCGCCCTACTAGAGTTGGGTTCGCTGCAGCCCATGCCAGCGCCGTCGTTGCACCCATTGACTGGGCAAGGATGTTGATCCGCCCCTGCTTCACACCAGGAATCCCACGCAAGTAAGTGCGTGCCGAAGTCATCCTGGATATCGCATTGTCATTTCCCCACGTCTGATTTCCACCAAGGTCTGCGCAAACCATGAGACATGACTCGCCCACAGCCTGCATTACAGGCCAGCGCGTGCCAATTCCCATCCATTGCGAGCTCCCCCCGTCGCCGCCCTCCGAACCGTGTGCGTAGAGCACGCCTTGGTAACTGGCCTTTGAGTCTTTTGAGCGCACGACAACGTCGCGCTCACCCGCGAATGCCCTGCCGATGCCGGTATCCGTCCAGATCATGCGGTCCTCACCTGAAGATGTGCGTAGTCGCCATCTGCGGCATTGCCGTAGAGGTTGGCATTGCCAGTACCAAGCACCATCAGCTGGAGCTTGAATAAGTAGGACCTGCCCGGCGTTAGTCCCGCAACGCGAGCCTCACGCCAACGAGTGTTGTACTGGTCTGAGGCTCCTCCTTTGCCTACAGGGTTAGGGCTGAGGATGTTGGCGACTTTGACGCCATCGCACAGCAGATAGAGGCGGGAGAAGTCTCCGCTCGTAGTCATCAGTCCACCAAACGACGCAACGATGGGACGCTCACCAACGCGGCAGGAGACCGCCATGCCAGGTACATCGACAAGGGTTGTGGACGAGGTGCTGAAGACAGATCCCATCTGCGCGAATCCCAGCTCGCTGCCACCGCTAGGCATCACTCGCCACGCAGTCCCGTCGCTAATGTAAGTCTCCTGCACGTCGGTGGCGAAGTAGCCTAGTCCCTTGTTCTGGGCCGCTGCCGGCCTCGCCGCGTACACGCCTGATGCTGCAAACCCGCGCGCGTATAGTTCCTCGAAGTTGGCGTTTGCCTTCTCAAAGGCCGCCTTTGCGGGGTCGCCTTTGTAGGTTCCATGGTCGGTGGTGGTGTCGATTACTTGGCGTGCCATGTTGATCCCTTACGGCTGGAACGTTTGTTCGAAGGTGACCGTGATGCTGTGCACCAAGCCGTTAGGGAACGGCTCGCCCTGCGCTGTGCACTCGAAAAGCAGCAGGCCGCGCGGGCTCTGCCACAAGAACGAGCGCCCGACGTGGGCATCGAGGAAAGCGATGATCTGATCCACCATCGTCTTGGAGCCGGTGAAGGTGAGTTGGTAGCTACGGCTGCGCGGGTTGATGCCATCCGGAGCGCTCTGCCGGTAGCCATCACCGAACTGGGCGCGTTTCACCACGTCCTTGATCGTGCTGCCGCCGGTGCTGGTGGGTCGCCAGGTAAAGGTGTCGGTCATCGGCCGGCCCCCATCGAGTGCAGCACACCGCCAGGCTTCATGGACTTGACCTGTGCTTCCCTGATCTTCATGTCCACGAACTGCCCCAGCTCCTTGCCGAACTGGTTCATGAGAGACGTGTCCGCATCGGTCTCGGTGGTGCCATCACTGTTGACGACCACGTTCACGTTGATCACAGAAGCACCACCAGCAGGGCCCGCACCAGCCGCTGCGGCAGGCGCGGCAGGAATGACCTGGCCGTCGTTGCCGGGGATCAGGTACGTGCGCCCACGGCCATCGTTGAACAGCTCAGGCTTGCCGCCCTCGCCCACCTCGTACAGCGTGGAACCACTCACCGGACCGCCGCGCGCCCTACCGCCGCCATAGCCGGCCAGCAAGCCCGCATTGATGCTCTGCGTGCCGCTGGTGGCCGCCGCATTGCCCGCTGCGGTGACACCTCCGCCCCAAGCGCTCGCGACTGCGTTGATGAGACCGACCGCCGCCTGCTTGGCTGCGATGCGGGCGAGGTCCGCGATGATGGCGTTGGCCATGTCACGGAACGACAGCTTCCCGGTCTGGGCGAACCGCCCCCAGGCATCCTCCCAGCCGCTCAGTGCGCTGTTCATCACGCTGTTGGCCTGCTCCAGCGCATTGCTGGCGGCGAAGGAGTAGTCCTCCCATGCCCGGCGCGCTCCTGCACGCCAGTCCCCCAGCATCGCCAGGCGCTGCTCCTGGAATGCGCGCTCCTTGGCCAATTCGCTGTCGCGATAGGTTGCTGCATTCGCGGCCAGCAGATCCCAAGACGCCTTGTCGGCAGCCACGTCACGGCTGCCAATGCGCTTCAGCTCGTCCTGGTACTCGCGCTGGATGTCCAGCTGCCGGCGCAGCATGGCGACCGCATCCGAGCCCCGGCCCATGCCCATCAGGTCCAGCTCGTTGGAGCGTGCCCGGTTGCTACTGCCTTGCGCGAGGATTGCCTGCTGCCTGGCCAACGCCTCAGCCGCCTCCTTTTCCTTGGTGTACGCCGCAGCCTTCTGACCGGACGCCAGCAGCTCCTCCCTGGCCGCCGTCAGCAGCGCCCGGGTGGACGCCGTCATGGTGTTCTTGCCCTTGGCCAGCACCTGCTCGATCGCCATCGCCTGGCGCTCGCTCTCGGTCACCTTGACGCCAGTCTCCACCAGCTGCTTGTTCGCCTCGATCTGCCGTTGTGCCGCTGCCAGCATGTTCTGGGCGGCGCTGTCGTCGCCGTTGCGCTTGCCTACGCCGTCGCGGCGGTTGAACGACTTGTCGACGTCGGCCTGGGCCTTCGCGATCAGCCGCTGCATGGACCCGTCGAAGTGCCGGGCATCGTTGTCGGCCAGCTTGTTGTACTGGGCGATGATCTTCAGCCGTGCCGCTTCCTTCGCGCTGGCACGATCGAGGCCGGCCACCTGGGCATTGATGGCCTCAGCAGCGGCCTGCTCGGAAGTAGCGCGCTCCTGCGTCACCGCAGCCAGGTCACGTGCGGTCTGCGGATCCAACGCGCCACCCTCATCGATGGGCTTCGGCAGCGGCGGCAGTCCTCGCATGCGGGCAGCCGCGCCGTTCAGCGCTTCGGTGAGGGACGGCAAACCGGTCCACTTCACCAGGGCACCACCGGCAAGGCCGAGGCCTAAAACGTCGCTCAGACGCGGTAGGCGCGCCAGGACTCCCCATTCGCCGGCAAGGTCGACCACTGCACCAGTGAAACTGCCAAGCGCCCCCCAAGCGCCACTGATGTCGTCCTTGATGTCGCGCCAGCCCTTGGACATCTCCGGCATCACCGCCTCGGTGCGGTCGGCCACATCGTTGAGATGGGTTGCGAAGATCTGCATGGCCTCGCTGGCTGCCTGCTGCATCCGGCCCTCCTCCTTCAGGGCCACAATGCGCTGCAGCTGCGCGGCAGTCAGGAAGCGCTCTGCATCGTTTAGCTTCAGCAGACCCTCCACCGGCTCCTTTGCGATTGTTTCGAACGCTCGGACGGTCTCCTGTGCAGACCTGCCCGTCGAGGCCTCCATTCGGGCTGCCGCCGCTGCCACCATCTCGAACTGTTCGCCCGCATAGCGGCCGGCCTTGGCGGTCTCAGTCAAAGCGGCCACCGCGCCACCTCGCGACACGCCCTGCAGATGATCGATGCTGTTGGCCAGTTCCAAGAATCCAGCGGCACCGATGGCGGCACCTTGCCCGCTCAGGATCTGAGCCTTCTGGAAATCGAACAGCTGGTCTTCCGACTGCTTTGCGGCGATGGTCAGAGCCGCCAGTGCTGCCGCACCCAGCGTCAACGGGTTAATCAGCCCCAGCACGTAGCCGCCAACGGCGCGCGCAGCCGGGCCGATGCCACCGAATTGATCCTTCAGCTGGCCGCCCTGCTGGATCGCCACCATCCACGCTGGCTGGCCGCTGATCAGGCTGGTGGTGATGTCGGTCACCTGCATGGGGATCATGCGCAGGTTGTTCTGCATCTGCCGCGCGGACATGCCCATGCCGTTCTGCGCGCTGGTGGCGTTGAGCACCGAGGCGCGCATGGCGTCGATCTTGGTCTGGTACTGGTCGAACACAGCCGGGTTGACCAGCCCAGCCTTGTGCGCGCGCTCCAGGCGATCTTCCATCGCGGCCAAGCGGTTGAGTGCGCCCACGGTCGGGTCAATCTGACCCAGCAGCTGCTTCAGGTTGATCTGCTGCGCCTCGGCAGCGGCAGCGGCTTGGCGCACCTGATTGGCGGCCCGTGCCTCAGCCTCTTCCAGAGCGCGTGCACGGGCGACCATCCGGTCCTGCTCACTACCAGCACCAGCCAGCGCCCGCGCCTTGTGGTCGATACCCAGGGCGGCGTCACGGGCAGCCTCGGCCAGGGCACGCTCGGATAGGTTGGCTTCCCGGTTGCTTGCTGCCCATTCCATGGCGCGCTGGGCGACACCCTTCAGCCGTGCGTCCTGATCGGCCAGCTGCTTCTCCAGCTGCTGGCTTGCCGTGGCCACCTGGGCGGTCGATGCCGCTGCCGCAGCTCCCGCCGCGCCATAGGCCTGAGCCTGAGCCGCGGTGCTGGTCAGCTTCCCGTCGAGCGCGCCCAGCGAGGCCAGGATCTCGGTGTTGGTCCGGTTGAGCGTCTGCAGCTCGGTGATGACCGCGCCGGTGCCAGTGCCGATGCGGTCCAGTGCGCCGCCGAGACGGTCACCGAGAGCGCTGGAGGAACGCTCCACCGTCCGAGCCAGCGCCGAGTACTCCCGGTCCAGCCGGTCAGCAGCGCCGCCGGCACGATCAGCAGCTGCGGCATTCTCGTCCAAGGCCTTGGTGCCCTCCACCAGGCCGCTGCTGTCGACCTTGTAGCCAAGCTCGGCGATGTCCATCAGGGGCTCCCGTTGTTCTGCATTGCCCGCTCACGCGCGGCTTTCTGGTCTTCGCGCACCGCGCGCAGGTACTGGTCATCCATCGCCATCAGCATCTGGACCTCCTCCGGCAGCAGTTCGAGCTGCAGGAGCGAGGCCCATTGGCCGATGTCAGCAAAGGTCAACGCTTCCGGGCCGCTATGCCTGCGGCCAGACAGCTCCCAGAACCAGCCCCAGACGTGGGCAGCCGCGTCCGGGACCTCCAGCTCTGGTGATTCGGTGATACCGAAGCGCGCATTGCGCTGGCGCCGGGTCTCGCCGTTCTCATCCGCCATGTCGTAGCGGACGGCGATGTAGACGGCCTCAGCCGTCCGTTTCGTCAGGTCGGCGAAAGAACTCCGCCCGGTCGGTCAGGGCGACGTCGACCTGCTCCCCCACCCACGGCAGTTCCTTCAGCAGCTGCTGCAGCGTCTGCTGGGTGAATTCGGGCTTCTCACCGTGGAAGGTCAGCTCTCCTTGCCATTCCCAGCCACCGATCGATGCACAGAGCATGCTGATGCGGCTGGCTTCGATCTGCTCGGCGCCCACCTTGCCACGGTGGTTGATGCGGTCGTTGATCGTCTTGCGGGCAGCGCCCTTCACCTGCGGGTGGCTGTCAGGCAGCAGGATCAGCACCAGGCCCACTGGCTCCTGGGTGGCCGGGTGCACGATGTCCAGGCGGCGCTCTGCCGCCACGATGTTGGTCAGTTCGGTCATGTTCGGGATCCTTGATGTCGATCCGGTAGAGAGCCCCGGGGGAAGCCGGCCGGATCAGTTCCGGCTTGTCAGGCGGCCGCCCTATCCCCCGGGGTGTTCGGATTACGGGGTGGTCGGCGCCGGCACCGTGATCGGCGCCTGGTTCAGCGCCAGGGTGAAGGTGTTGAGGACAAAGTCCTCGTTGCGGCCGCCGGTGACGTTGGGGCCGGCGACCAGGCCGCGCAGGAACTCGATGGATCCGTCAGCACGTTCCACCTTGAACGCGTAGGCGTCAGGTACGTTGGGTGCACCCGCAGCGCGCAGGGCTACCTGACCCGGGTCGGTCAGGTCCTCGGCCACCTCCACCTGCGGGTCGCCCGCATTGGTGATGCCCTTGCCCTTCAGCGCCACCAGGGTATCCAGCGTGTCGTACTGGACGATGTTGGTATTGATGCCGCGCTCACCGATGCTGCCGACCTTCTTCACCTGCACGAAGGTGAGGGCCTTGAACTCGGTTTCGGTCAGGTCGGCGTTCTTGGGGGTGGCGCAGATGTGCAGCTTGGTACCTGCGTTCGTCTTTGCTTCAGCGGCCATAGCCGTGTCTCCTCGCGATGGGCGTAAAAAAACCCGCCACGGGGCGGGGTCGTTGGAAAAGCGAAAGGCCCGCTGGTGGGCGGGCCTCTGGAATAGATTCGGGAATAATTTGCGGTCGGTTCTGTCGTTACTTCTTGGCTGGGCCCAGCTTTGCCGCTACCAGCTGCATGGCCTGCGGCCGGGTGAATCCCGCCTCCACATAGGCCAGGTATTCCGCCCGGACGAACCGGGCCTGCTCGGCGCAGAACTCGTCCAGCAGCTGCCGGTTCCGCTTCATGCGGGTGATGGCATCGCGCATGGCCTGCAGCTCACCCTCGTTCGGGATCTCGTTGCTGCTGACCAGGTGCAGGTTGGGCGGCTTGGGGCTCATGGCCGGAGTCTACCCCGAAACGAATCCCCGCCACGGGATGGTCACCGGGTGCATGACCCGCTCCGGGTCCTGGATGATGCTGGAGGTCCAGGGCTTCCTCTCCACCCGCATGCCGACGAAGGTCGTGCCCTTGGCGAAGGCGGCGATGATCTGGTCCGTGATCGAAGTACCGACCATGATCCCCTGCCCCGGCCGGTAGCAGGCCGACAGCTGGCCGAAACCCTGCATCAGGAACGGTCCATCGTCTTCGATGCCGTAGTTCTCGGTCCGGTTGGGGAACCACTGCAGCTCCAGCCAGCGAGCGTCGTTGCCGGTGGGCGGCTTGAACCCCTGCCCCGGGTAGGAGCAGGCAAGGCTATGTGCTGCGGCAAACTGCCCCACCAGCGTGGCGAATGCGTCATAGATCGCGGTGTCGCTCATCCCATCCGTCCTTTCACGTCGGCGGTGACCTCGGCCACGATGAAATCCCAGCGCTGGGCCGCCGCGCGCGCGAAGCCTTTTCCCGCCTGCGCATAGGTTCTACCCAGACTGTCTTCGCCGAAGAAGCCGTGTTCCATACGCATGGCGTACCTTGCTGTCCATCCGGCCCACACGGTCTGGCCCAGCTCCATTGTGGCGAACACCAGCTCCGGGGCCTGCGCACTGTCCGATGGCATGCTCTCGACCGATGCAGCGGCAGAGTTGCGCAGGAAGCCGGTATCCACCGGCATCTTCCCGCCCTGCCCCTCGGGCGTGCCGGCTTCCTCCATCAGCTTGGTGGCCGACTCGCGGAAGATCACGCCCTGCATTGCTTTGGCCTTCTCCGTGAAGGCCCGGACCTGGGCTCCGAACTTATTGGCCACGCTTCACCTCCGCCGCCATGTTCACGCGGTACTGCTTCATGCAGCGGCAGCCGATGGTTTCCTCCGGCCCGGCACCGAGCGCGGTGTCGCCAGGGAACCGCATCAACGCACCGCTGGGCGTCTGGAACGGTTCACCGAACCGGCGAACCTGGCCGTTCATCGCCTGGTGGCTGTGGCGGGTCCTGTCGTCACCGGTGGCTGACCAGGTGCCCTCGACGTTCTCCGGCGCCAGGCGGCCGCTCTCGATCTGCTGCCGGAACGCCTCCTCCCGACCAGCGGCCATGGCCGTCAGCGATTCGGTCCGCGCGATCATCTCGCCGCGCAGCGCCAGCAGCCTGTCCGCGTAGCGCACAGCGATCTTCTCCACGTCTGCTGGCGCCACTGGCTGGCCAGCCTTGATGGCCCGGCTCACGATTCCGTCCAGGCGCTTGTCGCGCCGCTTGCGACCGAAGTACTGCGCCATCTGCGCCGGATCACCGCTGGCAAGCTGCTGCCGGACATTGGCCACGAACTGCGCCTGCTGCGCGGTGAGCCCCACGATGCCGCCGGTTCTCCTGCCTGTCTCGCCCACCCTGCCGACCAACTCCAGCGCCGTCTGGCGCGGGTTGGTGCCGGCGGCCATGCCGCGCACCAGGTGCTGGCGCACCAGCGTTCGTTGGTCCTCCACCATGCCGGTGATCAGGCGCGAGGAATTCGACTGCAGCCAACTCTCCACCCCGCGGTTGCGCATGTCGAACCCGAACCGCAGCAGCGGCGTGTCGTTGGCCGGGTTGTACCGCCCGCGCACCTGCTGCCGCAGCGACAGCGTGGGCAGCTCCTTCATACCGACCTCCGCACCGGTGGCAAACGCCTGGCGCACTTGCTCGGCCAGCGGCGAGAAGCGTTCGCCGTCGAAACCCAGCGCCTCCAGCACAGCGTCCACCTGCCCGGCCTGCAGGAGGCTCGCCAGCAGGTCCAGCTGCACCTGCGATCGCACGCCGGCGATGGCCTGCTCGAACGCGCGGCGCATGGCCGGTTCCAGGCGTCGTGCCAGCAGCTCCAGCTCGCGGGGTGTGTAATCGGCCATCAGCGTCGGGCGTGGAACTCGTAGAGCAGCACCTGCCCACCAGGGGACAGCGGCTGCAGGTCGATTAGGTGGTAGAGCTGGCCGCCCAGCAGCAGCCGGTCGTCCTTGCCGGGCTGGATGTCCACTGCGGTCGAGATCAGGCCCAGCTTGTCGCCTTGCTGTACCAGCGTGGTGTCGCGGTCGGTCAGGCTGTATTCCAGCTCCACCACCATGCAGTCGTGCCGCGTCGACGGACCCGGCTGCGGATTGTGTGGCGGCCCGGTCGGTGCGCCGTCGCGCTCCAGTTGTGTGCCGTAGCCGTAGCGACCGATCAGGTTCGTGGCCGTCGCCTGCATTCGGTCGTAGAAGCCGCTCATACGACACGCACCGCAGGCATAACCGCCGGTGTCCGCAGCAACGGTGCCAGGATCTCGTCAATGGCCGGCACCACCGGCCTGTTCGGCACCTGGCCAGCGGCCGTGGAATCTGCGTAGGTGACCTCGATGGGGCCGACCTTCTCCTTGGTTACTGCCTCGGTGGCCACGTAGTCCGGCGACAGGCTGCCCGGGCTGGCCAGCTCGCGCAGGGCGGCCTCGTAGGCTGCGCGCTCCACCTCGTCAGGCACCTCATCCGGCTGGATGGGGTCGCCGTCATAGTCGATCGCACCGGTGCGGGGCCACTCGTTCGGCTGGCCCCGCCCGGCCGTACGCACGCCGGGGAACATCGACGCCCAGCGGCCAGATGCCAGCAGGATCCGGTACCGGCCGTCGATGTAGTCCGTGGCGCGGATCAGCGCACCCTCGCGGGCCTGCTCGGTGCCGGCAGCCCAAGCGGCATTACCGCGCGCCTGGTGGTAGCTGTTCGCGCCTTCCAGCGTGCCGTACATGGTCAGCCCTCGCCCTTCTTGGCCTCGGCGTCGGCGATGGCGCCTTCCAGCTTCGCCACACCCCAGGTGCCCTTGGCATCGATGCCCAGCGCCTTGGCGCGCGCGATCAGCGCATCCTTCTTGTCCTCCGCCGGCGGGTTCTGCGCGGTGGTGGTCGCGTTGGCCTTCTCGGCTTCCGCGGCGGCGGCTTCGCCCTTCTTGGCCTTGGCGTCGGCTTCCGCACGGGACTGCAGCTCGCGCACCATTGCCGCCAGCTCCGCTTCGCGGTCGCCTTCTTCCAGCGCGTTCCAGTCGGCAACGGTCAGGCCAGTGTGCTCAAAGGCCTGGCGCACCACTTCGCCCAGCTGCACGGTGACGCCTTCGGCCAGCTCGATGTTGGATGGCAGCACGTTGGAGCCGACCAGGATGTCCTTCGTCGGTGCCTTGGTGCTGGTGCTGGTGCTGCCGCCCTCGGCGGTCAGGATCTCAGCCTTGAGCCAGCCCTGCACCACCGAGTTCTTCTTCAGCTGCTCCCAGCCATCGACTGGGGTCTGCACGCCCGGCAGCAGGATGGTACCGTCCGGCAGGCCCAGCGGGCCCTTGTGGTTGTTCGTGATCTTCATGCTTCGCTCCAGTGAGGCCCCGGCGCGCGGCCGGGGCCAGGCGGATCAGATGCCGTCCAGGTAGACGACTTCCTTGGGCAGGCGCACGTCCAGGCCGCCCAGGCGCATCACGCCCGGGATGTCCCAGCGCAGCGGGCCGCTCTGCCAGGCCGGCAGGAAGCGGTGCGGCATCGGCATGTGCAGCTTCAGCACCTCCGGATCCTTGCGGTACGCGACCAGGCGCGTGGTCCCGCCGACACCGGCCGTGTCCAGCCCGCGCACGCCGCGCAAGGTCAGCTGCTGACCGGTCTGCACGGTGTACAGGTTGTTCTCCAGGTACCACTGGATGATGGTCTTGTCGCTCTGCTCGCTCATCTTGCGAGTGGCCAGCAGATTGAACTTGGTCCACGGCAGCAGCAGGGTGTCCGCGATCGACGCGGTGTTGGTGCCGTTGAAAACGTTCAGCAGCGCCTGGTTCAAGACACCGACGATCAGCTGCGAGTCGGTCTGCGCGTCCCAACCACCAGTTTCCGCCGCCACCGGGGTCACATTCGCAGCGTTGTAGAGGCCGGTGAAACCCTTGTCCGCATCGCCCAGCAGGGCCACACGGTCGACCATCTCTTCGGAAGCGCGGCGAGCAGCGGAGGCATCGTCGGACTGCAGGTTGATGCCCAGCAGCTGTGCCCGGCCGATTTCCTCCCAGCCGAAGCCGTAGCCGATACCAGCGGTGTGCACGCCGGTCTGGTGCTGGGCACGCGTGGTGCCGGCCTTCGGGAGGTCGTCCGCGTTGCCGTTGATCCAGTTGGCCTCGCCGAACTGGTCGGAGGAGTAGTAGGTCACCGAGGTGGCGAACTCACTACCGGTGGTGTCGACCGGGATCAGGTCGCGGTACTGCACCGACGGGTAGCGCGTGCGGTAGACGCCCGGTTCGATGATCGATGCCTGGGCAACGACGAAGCCGAGCGCGGCCTGTGCGTCGAACAGGTGCATGGAATTTCCATTCATGGGCTTGGCTCCTTAGCCGAGACGGACGACGGCCAGCTGGCCGGCGGCGGTGGTGCTGGTGTCCCAGCGGGCGCCGGTGAAGGCGGTGTTGTCGGTGGCGACGTTGGTGAAGGTGCCGGTCGCGGTCACGAAGACCGGATCGCCTGCCTTCACTGCGACGGCCGCAGCCACCCAGATGTCGCCCTTGGTGATGACGCGTGCCGAGGTGCGCTGGGCGAAGCTATCCGGCACACCGGCACTGCCGACGGCGGAGCGGTCCAGCAGGGTGATGCCCACCAGCTTCGTGGCACCGGTACCGGCGAGGACAATGCCCTTGTCGGCGGTGCCCTGGGCCACGGCGCGGCCGAAGCCGATACCGGGCGAGGTTTCCACGTCGCGGCTGATGATCGTGGCCGGCAGCATGGTTGCCTGCGCACCCTCGATGGCAACCGGCTGGGTGTCCGGATAGTTGGTCTGCAGTGCCATGGCTTAGGCCCCCTTCTGGTTGGCGGTGCGGTAGTCGAGACCGTTCACGGACTCGGCATAGCCGTTGTCCTGCACGGTCTGGCGATGGGTGGAACGGTCGCCGAGGGCCAGGGCCACCGGGTCGCGCGGCTTTGCCTGGCTAAACAGGCCATCGAACAGGGCTTCGACATAGGCCTCATGCTTGCCGGCCACGGCCGAATCGCCGAGCTTGGCCACCACTGCGGCCTTGCGGACGTCGGCGTCGCTCTTGCCGCTGTAGTCGGCGTCGTGAACGGCCTTGGCCTTGGCGATCAGGTCGCCGCGCTGCTGTACGCGCTGGTCCAGGTCGGCATCGCTGAGCACCTGCGCCTTCAGCGCGTCGCGCTCGCCTTCCGCCTTGGCGATGGCAGCATCCTTGGCGGTGATGGTTGCCTGGTGGGTTGCGGCAGCGGTGCCGGCGGCGGTGTGGGCGTCCTGGAGCTGCTGCTGCAGCTTGCCGATGGCGGCGGCCGACGCGTCGGTGCACTCGACGGGCAGGCCGTCGACCACCACGATGCGGGTCTGCTGGTTGCTCATGTGGTTCTCCTGCGGTTGGGGATGGGCGCTCGGATCCGGTGCACCGGGGGTGCGCCCATCCCCGATGCGAAACTGGGAGCCAGCCCGGCCACGACGGACCAGGGCCAGATGGTTGTTGCGGATGTTCTTCAGCTTGGCGTCGTAGGGCTCGCCCTCGGGCGTGAAGCCGTCTTCCCAGACGATCTCGGCCGAATAGCCCTGCGAAAGCTCGCGCTTGCCTGCATCGAAGTCATCGATGGCGGCCTGATCCATCAGCACCAGCGGTACGCGGACACGGGTCTTGTCGTGCGCGACCTCATCGCCGGTATGGCCGATGGCGTAGTCCTTCCAGTTCTTGGCGCTGACGTCCTCCGGCGGATGGTCGTTGGTCATCGGCCGGTGGGCGAAGCTGCGCATCGTGGCGTCGGAGAACACCTCCTCCGGCGGCCGGTACACGCGAACGTTCAGCAGTTCAGGCCGCCCAACTTCCTCACCCAGGTAGTTCTGGATGCCGGTTCGGGCCACGTAGGCGTCGGCCACAAGGTAGCCGTCCGCGGTGCGGCGCGGAGCCGTCACCGAGACGCGATCGGTCAGGAACATGGTCAGTCCTCGCGTACTTCTTCGAAGATTTCCGGGCCCAGCACGATGCGGCCGCGGTACGGCTCGACCTTGGACAGGTCGATGGTCGCCTTGGTCAGGCTGATGTGCGGGGTGTATTCCGGCCAGTCGTAGGAACCACCAGCGCGGATGATGCTTTCATGCCGCCAGGACAGCTGCGACGACGCGAACAGCAGCACGGCAGACATACCGCCCAGCGGCTCGACCGCGCGCGGGCCGCCCTCGGGGATGACCATTTCGTCCTTGCCGCCGTTGCTCCATTCGTTGGCATTGCCGGCCTTGATCCAGTCGAAGGCCTGGCGCGAGTAGGCGATGGTCACATGCAGGTCGCCCAGCAGATCGGTGATGCCTTGCTCCTTCGCCCAGACCGCGATCTCGTCGGCATTCACCACCTTGCGGCTGACGTACAGCGACCGCGGCTGCGCGTCCTTCACCGGCATTGCCGCTGCGATCTGCTCGTCGTCGTCCTCGCCCGTTTCCTCCTGCGGCGTCGACTTGCCGTACTCCAGCATCTCGGCTTCCAGGCCCGGAGCAATTCCGGCCTCCGTAAGCATGTTCACTGCGACAGTGGCCAGCACGTTCTCCGGGATCAGCCTCGTATCGGCAATGATCTTGATGCTCTCGGCAGTGCTCTTGCCGATGGCTGCGCGCTCCGTGTCGGTGGTCTGCCACAGGCTGCGCCAGTTGTAGAACACCTCGGCGGGCCGGCTGCCCAGCGCCGAGCGAATCAGGCACTCGTCCAGAACCTGCAGCGCCGGCTGAAGCACCAGCTCCTGGTTGCTGCTGATGCGGTCGTAGTAGTTCCGCAGGTCGCTCTCTCCGCTGGCGTTGAGGCCACCCGGCGACTGGCCCAGCAGGCGGGTCATCGGGATGTCGGAGGCGCCCGACGTCAGCTGCATGAAGCCCATCATCAGGTCGACCAGTCCTCCGAACTGAGCCTGCTTCTGCTCGTATTCCTCCTCCGCGTCCAGGAGCAGCGTTCCGTTGATCCCCTTCGCCATCGCCGCGAGGGTCATGCGCTGCAGAACCTTCTGCTCGTACTCCGGGTCGGCCAAGCTCGACATGAATCTCGGAATCTTGACCACGTCGACCTTCGCCTCGAACACCAGCGATGCGATGTTCGCTGCGCTGGCGTCGGCGTCCTTGATGGCCTTGCTGATCGCCAGCAGCACCGAGTCGCCCCATCCGTCGCTGATCCCGAACTCTGGGTCCGGCTTCTCCGCACCGTGCAGGATCACCAGGCGCGACGGGTGGATCTGCACCTGGCCAGCCGTACCGCTGGTCAGGGTGTAGAAGGCCGGCAGGCCGTACCCCGGCGATTCCGGGTCAAGGTCCAGCTCGCCCGCCTGCAGCACGCGCTTCGAAAGCACGTTGATGTGGCGAACGCCGCCTTTGCCAATGGATTCAGGCTTCAGCGGCAGAATCGGGTCCGATTGGCCCGTGCCAATGTAGAGCGCGGCGCCGCCGGTGAGCCGTGCGCGGATCAACGCCTTCAGCACCTTCTGTTGCAGGCCTAGCCGCTTCTCCTCTGCCTCGATGGCGGTGATCTGCTCCTGGTCTGCGCTCCAGCCGCGCCACTTCCGGCAGCTGTCCATCGCCGGGATGTCGATCACCTTCCGAGCCAGCCAGGTGCCGCGGTACGCGTTATCCGCCTCCTGTTCCGACAACGTCGGCACGCCGTAGAAGGTAGCCGCCGCCTTGTCGCGCGGCGTACCCAGGTTGGCCACCAGATTGACCAGCCCATCTTTGAGTTGCGTGAGCTTGCCCATCAGAGCGCGTTCCCAAGGTTGTAGGTGCTGCCGGTGACCAGCTCAGCGAAGGCGCCGGACAGTCCGTCGCCCTGATCGTCGTGCTTGCCATTTGGTATGTCGCAAATTTCATCCAGAAACGCTTGGTTCCATGGCGCCCGCACCAGCTTTATGTTGCCCGCCTCTGCTTGCGCCTCAACCGGTGTGAGGCGTACCTGCTTTGATCCGGATTCAAGAACTGCCTTCACGTCCCAGCCAGCCAAGAGCTTCACCTGGTGAGCAGCGTTGCTCTTTCCGGCGGCCCCTGGATCCTGCGGAATGCGGACCTTGATGGCCTTGCCATCCTGCAGAGCAGTGTTCTTCAGCATCCTTTCGACGCCGGCGGGTGAAACCTGGTCACGCACCACGTCCAGCACGTAGTAGATGCCGCCGACCTCGCCCAGCAGCAGACCTACCGTGTAGTCGGGGTCGCTGCTGGTCTTTTCCTTCGGGTCCGTGGCGGCGAAGTCCCAACGCCTGACCTTCCGCGCCGCCGAGATGGCCGGCGCGGCGTCTACGATCTCGAACCACTCCCGCCTAAACATGCCACCATCGCGCGGGGTCGGCCGCTGCTGGTACTGGCCGGCCCACGCGTATGAACCCTTGGCGCGCTTCAGGCGTTCCACCTCGGCGCGCGGGAAGCGCTCGGGGAACAGCAGCTCGCCCTCCTCGATGCGTGGATCTTCGAAGAACAGCTCACCATCAATGTAGGTGCGGCACGGGCCGCCGGTCTTCTTGCCGTCCTTGTCGACCCGCTCTGCCTCGAACTCCATAGGCAGGTTGAGGTGCACGAAGCCCAGGTCCAGCTCCATGGCCACCGCTGCAACGTCCTGCTGGTGCAGGCGCTGCATGATGATGACCATGGCCGACGAGGTGATGTCGTTGAGGCGGTCGGTGATGCCCTCCCGGAAGATCCGGACAGCGGTCTTGCGTTCAGCGTCGCTCTCGGCCGTCTCGGTTGAATGCGGATCGTCCACCTTCACCCGGTCGCCGCGGCCACCGGTCATGGAGCTAAAGGGCCGGGCCTCGCTGAAGCCATTGCCGGTGTTCTCGAACTTGCCCTTGGCGTTCTGGTCGCCCCGCAGCTTCATCGGCCAGGCAGCCTGGAACTGGTCGCTCTCGATGAGGCGCCGCAGCTTCAGGTTGTCGCGCAGCACGTTCGGCTGGCTGTAGGAGGTGGCCAGCGTCTGCAGGTCAGGGCGGCCAACCGGCCCCCACTCCCACGCCGTCCAGAACACCATCAGCAGCGACTTCATCATGCCCGGGGGCACGGTCATCAGCAGGAACTGGATGCGGCCTTCGGTGACCGCCTCCAGGTGCCGGCACATGGCCCTCAGTGCCCACCCAAACTTCAGCGGCCGGGTAGGTTCCAAGATCGGCCAGTGCTCCTTGATGAAGCCCTCCAGCGTCTGCGATCGCGCCCGGATGCCTTCGACGTCCTCCGCTATCCGCGCGCGCTCTCGGTCAGCCGCCCTCCTCGCCCGCTCCGCTCGGATCTCCGCCAGCGTCGGCAAGCGGACCGAGGATCTGTTCAAGGCGGTCGAGTTCATGGTCTGAAAGCTTGCTCAGGTCGTAGGTGCCAATCGCACCGCTGTGCTTGTGCTTCTCCACCAGCAGGCCGGCCAGCTTCCCCTTGCCCATCGTGGCGGTGACCGCCGCGCTGGCCTGTTTTTCCTTAAGCGCCAGCTTCCGGGCCTGTTCCAGCTCGGCCATCAGGCTGTCGACAGTGACCTCGGCCTTCTTGGCCACCTTCTTCTGGCCAGCCCGGACAGCGGCAAGAACGCGCGGGTCGGTCAGCAACCGAGATCCCTGCTGCCGGGCTGTGCTCTCGCTGTAACCAGCACGGATGGCCGCCTGCGTGCCGTTGTGATCCTTCAGGTACTCCAGCACGAAGCGCTGCTGCTTCGGGGTCAGGCCGACCGCCTTGTCGGCGGTGGTCTTCTTCGCGGCCATTGGTCAGCGCTCCGGTACCGGCTTGCCCTGCACCTGTTCGATGGTGTCGAACTGCGCCTCGTACTGATCCAAGCAACGCTTCCGGCCGTTGCTGACTTCGAACACCGCCGAGGGCTTGCCAGCCCGCACCCAGCTGCAGCGCTTGGTCAGGGCCGCGTCGATGGGGACATAGGTGGCCACCGGCACCTTGATGATGTCCGGGGCCGGAGGATTGGTCTTGGGCGGTGCCGACTGGCATCCGGCCAGCAACAGCGCCGCAGCGATCAGAAAGACGCGCATGTCAGTACCCCTTCAGTGCCGGGCAGGCTGAGTCGAGCAGCTCCAAGGCCGCCTTGCAGGTATCTGGCCGCTGCTCATATCGACCGCGCCACGTCGCGGCGTCCTTCTCGGATGCCTCGATCTTTCCTGCCAGGGCCTGCAGCGCCGCCGCGCTTTCTGCCTTGAGCGATTCCAGCTTCTCGGCTTCTGCCCTCAGTGCTGCGGCGACGTCAGCCAGGCGCTGGTCACGGGTTTCCACGTCGGCCTGCAGACGGTCGGCATCGGCCTTCCAGTCGGCACGAACCTTTACCACCTGGGCGCTCAGATCCTTGATCTGCTGCTCTTTCTCGTAAGCCGACAGGCCCGCGACCATGCAGCCGAAGGCCAGCACGCCGCAACAGACCTTCATGACGCTTCCGGGCTTGCGCAACCAAACCAGCGCGTCTGCGGCCCAACCTACCACCAGGTCCCAGATGGCCTTGAAGAATCGAATCAGCACAGTCATGGCTTATCGCCTCCGATAGCCCCGGTGGCCTTCTCCACCAGGCGCACGTAGCCCGGCAGCAGCCGGCGAATCAGGACGCCGGAAAGGCCGGCCAGAGGTAGCTGCGGGGCGCCGGCCAATGCTGGCCAGATCGAGGCAGCCACTGCGATGACCCAGGCGGCCACGATCGCGTAGGCCACAACCGCAACCGCCAGCGCAGCCCATCTCGCGGCCGTCTGCAGGAACCGATGCCCGCGCCGGCGGCTGGCGTCCGCTGCAACCCGCTCCGCGTCCTTCTCCGGCAGCAGCAGAACGCCAATCAGCGCGCCGGCCATGGCCACCAGCAGCACGGACTGCGGCACTCCCAGGATGACGCGCTCAGCCTCGCGTAGCGCGTCCGCCGTCGCCGGCGCCACCACGGCTGCAGTGAACGTTCCCACGATGGTTTTCAGGGTGCTCACGGGCTCAGTCACGGCGCCACCGCCCCACCAGCCTTGCGGTACATGGCCAACAGGTCGGAAAGCTTGTGTTCGTGCTGGCCGTAGCCAGCGCCAGGCAGGCTTGCCCATATGTTGCTGACCGCCTTGATCGCCTCCGGGATCTTGCCAGCCTGGATCAGCGGCAGCGCGCGGCGCTCGCGGATCTGCTGCAGCGCGATCAGGTCTTGGCTCAGCGGGCTGAAATCCTTCAGGCCCAGCGACTTCCGGTACGCGTCGAAGTAGCGGCGCAGCAGCTGGTACCGGCCGGCAGCAGTCGACTGGATCTTCAGCTTGGGCAGGTCCACCAGCACGCGCGGGTGGTCCGCATAGCCGTTGAACAGCTGTCCACCGACCAATACGTCGTAGCCGCGGTCCTTGGTTGCCTGGGTGCTCTTGTCCGTGCCTTCCGACCACGCGAGCATGTCCAGGAACGCCACGACGTTCACGCCGCCAGCCTGTTGGGGGGTGATCTGCGCCATGGTGGCTTCTCCAGCAAAAGGTGCCCGCCCCTCGACCGGCTTCTCTGCGCGGTATGGTTGGTCCGGGGGGCTGCGGGCGTAGAGGGCCGATCACCACCGCTGCCTAGGCGCTGCCCGGCCTCCAAGGGCCGTGCGCAGACCGCCCGCCTGCGTGTACGCCAGCCCCAATCGCCTCACGGCGAGCGGAGGGGGATTCGGCGCGGTGGTTGATCGGTGTTTCGTGTCCCGGAAACGCAGAAGCCCCAGCGCAGGGCCGGGGCTTCAGGGACAATTCTTGACAGTTGCAGAATTAGGGCATCTGTCTGTGCTACTTGTCAAGCTCCTTTGACGTGCCAGTCACCCCAGGCAATCAATAGACGCCCTCCCGGGGCAACGAACATGACGTAGTGACGCGACTGGTTCCGGCCCCATTCGTCGAATCCAACCTGCCAGCTACCGTCGTCTGGCAAGCCGCATTTCTGGATGAACCAGTCCCAATCGAAGTACTTACTGAAACCGGAATCATGCTTATCCCATTCTTCCTCAGGGATTTCGTTCAACCACTCATAGCTCGCCATCACTTGGCCACATCGTGTTACGCGGCGATCCTGCCGCCCATAAAGTCTACCCCGCGCTGCAGCTCGCGGCGGTATTGCCAGATGGACAGCGTCCCACCGTACTGCTCGGCCACCATCCTGGCCTTGACCGCCTGGCTGGCGGAAACGGTGAACTCGGTCCGGACGATCAGCGCGCGCATGGGGTACTGCCGTTCCATCGAGGCCAGCGCCCTATCCACCCACCGCAGTTCGTCAGGCACGCCTACGTCGACGGCGATCTCTGGATTGTCGTGGGGATGATCAGCATCGTTGGATGCCCGGATCGGATCCGCTGCCCACAAGGGCACAATACGCAGGCCTTTCACGCCGGCGCCAGCCGCCATCAGGCGACGTCGGTCGGTACCGTCGCGGCCAACCAGATCCTGGATAGCCCGCTCCCGTGTCAGCGGCGCGTGGTCGCGAACCTTGTCCAGGACATGGACGCTCCTGTCGGCGCGCCTCAGCGCAAATCGATTCACCTGGGCGTGGCCCCAGCGTCGCAATTCTTCGGTCAGCGGATCAGTGTTGCGCATCGCGCATGCCCTCCAGTACGGCGTCATCGAATCGGAATACCGGCAGCTTTCTGTCGGTGTCGCAGGATCCGGCCCGCTCGGGCCAGCCCTTGCAGTGGAAGCCAGCGGGGCCGGCGGCGCGGAACTGGCAGACGGAGCAGCGGCCGTGCTTCTGCACGTAGGACCGGTAGCGCTTCTGCATTCGCAGTTCGGCGGCCGTCACAGGCCCTCTTCCTTGCGGATGTGCTCGGCCAAGTCCATGACCTTCCAATCGGAAACCCCGCTGGGGATCGTGACCATCTTCTGGCAGCTGGTGCACTTCACCTTCGTACGGCCCTGCAGCAGGCGAACATGTGCCGAAAGGAGAGACCAGCGCTGGATGAGACTGCTGTCCTCGCGGGCCAGCTGCGCCAATGCCCAGACCGGATTGAGCTTCTCGCCACAGTCCCGGCAAGTCACTTCCGATGCGCGCTCATCCACCAGGAAGTGGCTGTGGGCGCAGCTGCCGTAGGTGCGGACGATCGTCAGTTCATTGGCCGGGGCGTCCTTCGGCTTGACCGGCAGCCGCACCACATTTTCGTCGCTCATGCTGCTACCCCCATGGCCAGCTGGTGCTCGGCCCAGAGTCCGATCAAGAGCGCGTCGGCCCGGCCGTTGTGCTTCTTCAGGTTCAGCATGTGGGCTGCATCCGGGAACCGCTTGATGGCAAGCAGCCGCGCCGCGTCCTTGTCCTGGCCGGTCAGTCCGAACCGGCGCTTCCAGCTGGCAGGCTCCGCGCGCATGTAGGGAATGCCCAGCAGCTCAAACGCTGCCTTGGCTTTCCCGTAGTGGTCGCCGAAGTTGAACGACGACTGCGGACCGGCGCGGCGCTCCTCCTTGCCGTCGGCGCCCCGTTTCGGCGGCATGGCACGCACCCGCTCAATCACCCCGGACACGGCTGCACCCGGGGTCATGTCTTTCGCAGCACGGATGAATACCGCAATGGCCCTGGCGTCGACCTCCTCGTTCTCGCCGACGGTCAGCAGCGGCATGTCGATCACCGGCCCTGCTGCTCCATCGACCAGCGCCGCGATGGCGCCGGTCCGGCCGGGGTCGATGCTAATAATCAGGCGGCTGGTCGCCATGAGGTCTTCTCCAGGTGCTGTTTGATCAGGGTGTTCTGCAGATCCAGCAGGTAGTCATCGCTGCCGACCTCCTGCCGGAACTTCCGGGGCTGGCGGGCGTAGGACGGTCCGAACAGTTCCTCGCACCGTGCAGCGGACATGCCGCCGAACGGCTCGCCGCGGTGAGACCACGGGTTCAGGCCGATGGTGAAGTCATGCCCGCGCCGCTTCTGGCCGTGCTTCCCGCCAACGGTCAGGTGGTGCTCCTCGGCCGGCACAGGCTTCTCACCGAACCGGATCCCAAGGCTGTGGGCCACGATGCACCCGATGTCCTTGATGGCGTCTAGCCGGGCGAGCTGGGCCTTGGTCTTCTTGCCGGTCGACCTTCCTCGCTTCATGCTTTCCTCCAACCAAAGGGGGAACCATGGACAGGACGATCATCATTGAGACCGCCGCCGCTGCCGGCGATACGTTGGCATGGCTCCAGCTGGCGTCCGCCGTGCTGGTTGGCATCGTTGCGATCTACGTCCCAGCGCGCTTCGCCGCTCGCGATCGTGCACTGAAGCGACAGGAGGCCATACGGCGTGCGAAGAGTTTCGCCCTCCAGTACTTCCACGATCTTGAACTTCTGCGCGACTACCTTCAGAAGACGGCCGAGGTAAACAACTCCATGGTTGGTGCCGTCGATCTTTCCGCCATCGCAGAAGCCCTCACCGGCGCGCGCGATTGCAAGGTTCCCATGGCCGAACTTCACCTGCTGTACGGGGTAGCAGACCCCATCCAAACCGCGTTCGGACTCATCAAACGCGCCGAGTCGTACCAACTCAGGCGCGGTGCTCTCGCACAACGTGGGGAGGACATCAAAGAGCTTGATGATCGACAGGCTCAGTGGCTGGAGACCGCGTACCAGAAGCTCTGCTCGGGCACCCTCACGATGAGAGCTCTCCTCGATTAGCCTCATGCCGCACTCTCCTGCCTCTGCCGGCCGTTGACCATCCGCCAATAGTCCGCGCGCACGTCTTCCAGCATGACGTGCGCGTAGTGGTCACCGATCCAGGCGGTTATGCCCTTGAAGAAGGCGGCGAAGTCCTCCTCCTCCATCGAATCGAAGGCCAGGGACTGGGCCACCTTCACCGGGATGGTGCGGATCTCCGGCAGCACCGCCGCCAGCACCTTCCGCGCGCCCGCGCCCAGCACCGTTTCTGCTGCATCCAGCAGTGCCTGCACCACCGGGCTGGCGTCCATCTCCACCATCTCGCAGCAGATGCCCGACTCCAGCTGCACCTGCTTCAGCGCGGCGTGGGCGTCCAGGTCACGGAACGCCTCAACGCTGTCGACCAGCAGGTGACCGATGACGTGAGCCAGGCGATGGAACGCGGCATTGCGCGATTCCTTGATCTCGAGGCGGTACTCGCGACCGGCGCGATAGCCGCGGTCCTTGGCAAGCCGGCGGTCGATGTCGTTGCTGGGCACGAACGCGCCCAGTTCCTCGCCGGTGGCCGCGTCGACCAGGCGCATGCAGGTCGCGTAGATCGGCCGGCTGGCCCGCTTTGCGCGGATCTTCCGCGCAGCTGCTGTAGTCGCGGTCATACGTCGTCTCCTGCGGCAAGGTCACGGCGGCTGCGACGGCGGCGGCCGGAAGCCGGGACGTCGAAGTCATCATCGACACCGCCGACGGTCGAGGTTCCCTTCAGGCTGTAGTTCGGCCGCGGGCCTGTGTAGTCATCGAAGGCGCTGCACTGCAGCCGGTGCTGCAGGTAGCAGGTTCCGGTTTCGCCCTGGCGGTTCTTCGCCACGATCAGTTCGGAGATGCCCGGCGCGCCGCAGGCGTCCTTGCTGTAGTAGTCGTCGCGGTACAGGAAGGCGATCACGTCGGCGTCCTGCTCGATGGCGCCTGATTCGCGCAGGTCGGCCATGCCAGGGCGCTTGTCGGTGCGAGCCTCCAGGCTTCGGTTCAGCTGGGACAGTGCGATCACTGGGCACTTCAGATCCTTGGCAAGCCCCTTCAGCTTCCGAGAGATGTAGGAAACCTCAGCAGTTCGGTTCTCCGCCTTGGCCTGGCCAGTCAGCAGCTGCAGGTAATCCACAACGATCAGGCCCAGCCCACCGGCGACCTTGGCGTGCATGCGGGACGCCCGAGCGGCAAGCGCGTCAACGGACAGAGCGCCGCAGTCGTCGATCGCCAGTGGCAGTGTGTGCAGATAGTTCCGAGCCTGCGACAGCCGGGCCCATTCGTCGTCGGTCAGCACGCCCTTCGCGCGCATGCGGCTCAGGTCGACGCCGGCATGCGCTGCCATCAGACGCATGCTCCATTGGGAAGCGGACATCTCCAGGCTGAAGGCCGCGACGTTCGTGCCACCGGCGGCTGCATCCTCAGCCCAGTTCAGGGCGTGTGCGGTCTTGCCCATGGACGGACGAGCGGCCAGCACCATCAGATCAGTCGGCTCCAGATACGGGATCTTCCGACGCACGCTGCTCCACTTCGGCACCAGGCCCGGCGTGCCCTCCCCGTGGTATCGGGCCTCCATTTCGTCCCAGGCCTTCTGGACGCCGCTGCGCACCATCACCAAGCCGCCGTTTCCACTCGACTTCACGGTCAGGCTGGCCAGTTTCGTCGCCGAGGCTGACACGACCTCCTCCGCTTCGTCGTCGCTGGCGCCGTAGGCGCTGTCTGCGATATCGGTGGTGGTCTCGATCAGCTGCCGCAGCAGCGCCTTGTTGCGCACGATCTCGGCATAGGCGCGCACGTTGGCCGCCGACGGCGTGCTGCCGGCCAGGTCGTAGACGGTGGACACCAGCTCCTGCGCGCCGATCTCGACGTTGGCCGTGATCCAGTCGCCCACGGTCACCACGTCGACCTCGCGCTTCAGGTCGGCCACGCCGCAGATGCCCTGGTAGATCAGCTGGTTCTCGCGGCGGTAGAAGTCCTCCGGCGCCAGCTGGTCGCGGACCTGAGCCAGCGATTCCCCCACCAGCAGCAGCGCGCCGAGGACCGACTGTTCGGCCGGCACCGAGTGCGGCGGCACGCGCAGCTGTGCGACGTTGTCCAGGTAGTCGGGCACCGCGCTCACGCCGCCTGCTCCTGCTGCGCCTGCTGATCCTGGCGGTCACGCTCCCGCTCAGCGTCGCGCTCGCGCTTGACCTGCACACCGCTGGTCGTCAGCTCGCAGCCGCCGGCAGGCGGGCACCACCAGAGCTTGAACCAGTTCCGGCGCACGGCATCGCGGAAATGGGCACGCCAGTCCTTCTGCAGCTTCCCACTGTCCCGATGCTTGATGGCGAACTCGCGCCAGGCCAGCGCCACGAACTCGCGCGGAATGCCGGCGTCCTCGGCGAAGTCGAAGATCGGGTCATCGGTGCGGATCGGTCGCTCGCCGCCAGCGCGGCAGGCGTCGACGAAGGCGGTGAAGGTGATCTTCTCCCGTTTCCTGCGGCCCGGCTTGTCCCCCTCAGCGCCAGCTGGGGGGTAAGGGGGGAGCTTCTCCGCTTTTGGAGACGGAGACGGAGACGGAGACGGGGCACTGCTAGAACCTGCTACTGGCACTCCGTTTGGTGCTACGGGCACTCCCGAAGGCTGCTCGGCGCACACTTGTTGCAGCCCGGCGGCATACTCTGGCATCAGTTTCGCCGCTTCTGCTCGGCCATGCTGTTTGCACAGTGCAGCCCACTTCGCCTTGGTTGAGCGCGCTTCGGAGCCAGCCGACCATGGTTGATGGTCAGCCCAGTCATGCAGCCGATAGGCGCCCTCTTCCCCATCGAGGAACCCCACCGAAGCAAGCTCACGCACCAGCGCGTCATTCTCCCCGCTCCAGTCAGCCGCCAGCTCGATGTCTTCGGCCGACATGCCCGTCAGATCACCGTCCGGTCTGTTTGCCCGCGCCCAGAGGATCAGGCACACCAGCGACCACCCTGCGGTGGCATCCAAACGGCGGATCAGTTTCTTGGTCTTCGGATGGCCTGGCAGGCCAACGCTCAGGCGTGCATCGGTGATCATGCCTTCGCCTCCAGCAGCTGCTGGCAACCGGCGATGTGCCACAGCGAGCGGACAGCGATGAGAGCCTTTTCGGTTGCGTTCATGGGGTATCCACCAATGAGAGGTGATCCCCAAGTTATGGCCTTTCGGCCACGGCGATGCCCTCTAACTGCCGCGATGTGGGCAGGGGTTACGCTCATACCCCACCCCGCTCCGCCGCCGCCTCAGCGTGCTGGCTCACCTGCACAAGCGCGGCCATGACCTGCTGGCAGGCGCGCGAGATGGCATCAGCCTCATTCGGGGTGATGCGGTTGTCGGCCATCGCTTCCGAGACCAGCTCGGCCAGGTCGCCCTTCGCGGCGGCAGCCGACAGCAGTGCGGTGATCAGGGTGCCGGACTCAGGTGCATCGACACGCTGCGCGATGAAACCGTGCTCTGCGCACAGCGCATGCAGGATCCGGTAATCACCGGTGCGCGCCATCAGCGCATCCGCCTCCTGCAGGCTCAGCAGGTTGCGGTCAGTGTTCGGGTTGACCTTGCCGCGCAGGGTCGCGGCAGACATGCCCATCCTGGGCGCCAGGGCCTCACTGCCGCCCGGGTACTGGTGGACGGTGTCGTAGGCGGCATCAGTGACATTCATGGGCGGGTTACTCGATTGGAGACGGGGCGGCGACGGCGGCGCACCATCTGCGCCATGGACGAAATCAACTCAGGGAAGAAAGGGGCCGCTCTCCAGCTCCGGGCCCGCGGTCACCACACGCGCGGGATGGTTGGAGAGCGGCCGGGACCGAGATCACGCTGCCGCCTCTCGCCGGTCGTCGTTGGCCGCCGGTGGGCCGAAGACGTCCGGGCGCAGCAGATGGCGGGATACCCCCGTCGCTGCCTCGATGGCGAGGACGTGCTCTGCAGGGACCTTCCCGCGCTTGCGCCAGTTGCTGACCACGTTCTGGGCGACGCCAATGGAGGCTGCGAGCTTTCCGACGCCTCCAGCTGCTTCGACTGCCTGGGTTAGTGTGTTCATGTCCGGCACTATCACATATCGTGATCCTTCAATCAACACGCATCGTGTTAGACGGGTATCACGCCCCGTGAAGAATGGCCGCATGGCCTTCTCCGACAACCTCAAACGTCTGCGCCTGGCGCGCGGAATGACCCAAGAACAGCTGGCCCTTGCCTGTGGCTGGTCTGGCCAGAGCCGCATTGCGAACTACGAGTCGTCAGCGGCCAGCGCCCGCGAACCGAAAGTTTCTGAAGTGCCATTGATCGCTTCTGCCCTCGGCGTTCCCGTCGCAGAACTGTTCGGAGAGTCCGCTGCCACGTCTCAGGTTCAGCGACTGGACTTTGAAAGGATCTCAGCCGCGGTCACTGTGCTACGGACCTACCTGGAGCTGATGGGCAAGCCCATCTCCATGGTCGAGGACCCGCTGCTACTGGAGATCGCGCATGAGGTGGTTCAGGAGTTCGGAGGGAACAACCCGGCGGACAACGTTCTGGACCTGACAAAGGTGCTTGCCGAGAGGATGAGGGGTGATGGGATTGAGCAACGATCGATTCGGAGAGCTGGCGCGACGTCTGGCCGCTAGGACTGCAGAAATTGAATCCCAACACGTGGCTAGGCCTCGCCTGCAAATCGTGAAGCGCCATCCCACGCCGGGGATGGACGCGATAACCAGGGAGTCACATTGCAAGATGATCCGTCACCTGCGGCGACGCTGGGGTTTCCCGATGCAGGTCATCATCGACCAAGCTACCTTTGGCCTTTCTTCCATTGATGCTTTGGAGGACGACGCACTGATGCAGCTACACCGTGACTTGGAAAGAGCGCAGGACTGCATGCGCGAGGGCATCAGCTTCGAAGACGCGGGCCTGCTGCGTTCGCAGTTCGGCTAGGAGGACACACGGATGAAACTCAAGCTTTTGCTATGCACTGCGCTACTCACTGGCTGCACCAGCTCGCATGAACCACCCGCGCCGGAAGCAATCAACGAGAGTTCAGCTCACGACATCCTCGGGATCAAGCTCGGTGCAGATGTCCAGGCCATCGCAGAGTGCAGCAGGCACCGCGAAGGGGGATTCAATGTGTACTCGATACCCTACGGTCCGCGCCCATGCACGGCGAATTCACACCTATCTCTGAACGCGCCGAACCCTCCCGAGGCTGATCCGAGTATCAAAGCAGGCGCATCAGAGATCGAGGTCCAGATCGCACCGCCCTTCGGAGTGAAATCCCAGGCTAAAGTCAGCGTAGTTGACGGTCGTGTCGAGCGGGTCCTGATTTCGACGGCGCCGGTCGACGCACAGCGAAACGTGCTCGATGCCCTTACTGAGAAGTACGGTAAGCCAACCTCCTTGCAAGTAAGGCCGATGCAGAACGCGTTCGGTGCGAAGCTGGATTCCATTGAGGCAAGCTGGAATCTACCGATCATTGAGATCTCCTTCATTGGCGCAGTTAGCTTGGATGAAGGCGTGATAGTCGCCGCCATTCCAGGTAGGCCTTCTCCTTCGAATCCCGCGAAGTTCTAACCTCTGGCCCCCCCCTTCCCGGGGCCCCTCTTCCGCGCTGTAGAACCTGCGCCCCAGCCGCACCCAGACCGCCTGCAAAGAAACATCACATACCGTGTTGACACACAGCATCACGCTATGTGATTCTAGCCCCGTCGCCCAGCAACCCGTGCTGGACCGCCGGAGCCCGAGATGGACCACACCGCCCTCAATTCAGCTTCCCACCGTGCCCAGGCAACCTGGGAAAACCGCGAAGACCCGCGAATCGCCGCTGAGGCTGCCGTCGACAGCACGGCGCTGGAGGCCCTTCGTGCCGCTCCGACCATGCTGGAGCAGACCTTCGGCTTCCAGTCTCCGGCCTTCTGGGCCAAGGCTGCCCGCCTTCTCGATTCCTGCCAGGACGCTGCCTTCGCGGCCCTAATCCGCGATGCCCGCGACGCCTACGTCAACGAGGAAGTCGAGGACACGGCCGACGACAAGGGCCTTTCCGCCAACGGTGCAATCGACCATCTGCTGGCGCAGGTGGCGGCATGAGCGCCCCTGTCGATGTGCTGGCGGTGCTGGACACCCTTTGTGAACGGGCGGCATCCGGTGACCCAGCCGAGTATCGCGAGGTCAACTCGCTGCGCTATGCCGTATCCGAGCTGATGGAGGCCGCTCAGCGCCTGCGTGACCGTGCTGAGTTCGAGTCATTTGGACGCGATGCGTCAGCCGAGTTGGAGGCAGTAAGTGCCGCCCTCGCCCGCGTCAAAGGCGGTGCCGCATGAGCCCCGTCCTCCAGATCCTCGACGACGAAATCGAGGTCATCAGCCAAAGCCTCTCCCGCCACCGCAGCCGTGCTGACCGCACCGCCGCACGTAAGGGCGAGCGCGACATCCACGCCGACCGGGTCTGCGATTGGGCGGAGTACCGCCGCGACCGGTTGCGCGCCGCACGGGCCGAAGTTGCCCGCCTCATCGCCAGCAACCAGCACGCACCCGAAGGAGCAACCGCATGAACACCAACGTTCGCCAGATCCGCGAGTTCCAGGCCGTGCGCGATGCGATCGCCTGCACTGGCCTGAGCCCGGCGCCGCTGTACCAGCGCCTCAACGAGGCACAGCGGCGGGGCCTGCGCGGTCTGTACGTGATCGACAACGCGCTGAAGCTGCACCGCCAGTTTCAGGACGAATTCGCCAACCAGCCAGACCCGGAGGCCGCATGAGCTTCGAACAGGCCATCCGGAAGGAGACGGTGCGCATGTCGCTGGAGTTCATCGCCTATGGCGCGTTGATCGGCTTCATCGTCGGCGCGGCCGCCGTGCTGATCTTCCAGGACATGTTGCAGGCGGTGATGTCGTGAGCCGGCGACTGACCTACATCCTCGCGCCGCTGGCCATGTGGGCGCTGATCTGCGGCTTTGCGGCAGCAGGCGCTGGCCTGGCGGTTGTGCATGGCAACTACCTCTCACTGCTGATGGCGCGCGCCGTGTTGGCCGGTGCCGTCTACCAGACCGCACTGGAGTGGTTCCACGCCGAGAAAGCGCTTGCCGAACGCCGCAGCAGC
This sequence comes from Stenotrophomonas sp. INTA L402-1, assembly GCF_059295135.1. Lineage (NCBI taxonomy): Bacteria > Pseudomonadati > Pseudomonadota > Gammaproteobacteria > Lysobacterales > Lysobacteraceae > Stenotrophomonas > Stenotrophomonas sp. INTA L402-1. Next base: position 48,496 of record NZ_JCAFWP010000017.1, on the reverse strand, counting down.
ATCCAGTCCCCGACCTCCGCCATGCCGGTACCGGCGGAAGACCTGCAGTAACCCACTGCCGGCCCGGCCGGCTCAACCGACGAGGTCGCAATGTTCAAGATCGAAAAGAAGGTCGCCACGATCACCAACCTCAACGTGCGCATCGAGAAGCACGGCGAGGAGAGGAATCTGGCGGTCGACATCAGCTTCTCCGTCAGCACCAGCAACCAGGTGCTGGACTACTTCGACAAGGACCTGCGCAAGTCGCTGTTCCGCAAGGCCGCCAAAGGCGAACAGCAGTCCCTGCCGACCATCGGCGAGCCCCTGACCGAGATCAAGCATCCCGGCTTGGAGCCCATCAAGCTCAGCCACGAATACAAGGGCTACGAGCTGCAGCTGGACGGTGAACTCGACGGCACCCAGCCGATCTTCCTCACCGACATGAAGGTCAAGAAGTTCGGGGTGGCGGCAAAGGAAGGCGGCAGCGTGGACCTGACCTTCAAGGCCTCCGGAAACGTCACGCCCGACGAAGTCGCCGAGCTGACCGAGGCGCTGATCCGCCAGTCCGTGGTGCTGACCCTGCAGCAGGGCCAGGCAAACGAAGCCACGCAGCAGGACGACCTCGCCGCCTGATCCCCCTGCCCTGCGCCTTCCCCCTGTGGCGCAGGGCTGACAGCCCGGAAAGCACGGGCACCTCTCTACCCGCCCAGGAGAACACCCATGACCCGCACCATGCCGGAACGGAATCACATCGCGCTGTACGACGTGCAGTCGAGCCAGATCCACAGCATCGGCCACGACGCCGACACCAACACCCTCGCCATCCGCTTCACCAGGGGCTATGGCGACAAGCGCGGCCCCGGCTCGCTTTACCACTACGCCAACTTCAGCGCTGAGGAGTTCCTGGCGTTCAAGGACGCCGACTCGCTGGGCAAGCACTTCGGCGCGTACATCAAGCCGTTCCCGGAGAAGTACCCGTACCACAAGGTCGCCGAGCAGCAGCAGGCGGCCTGACCGAATTCTGGGCGGGTTGTGGGCTCCTGCAGCGGAACAAAACGCGGAGAGAACCCTCAGTGCTGGCATGCCCTCACAGCATGCCCGGAAGCCGACGCCGTGACGGAGGCCCCAGCGCAAGCTCATGGGTAAACGAGTGGTGCGGATGCAACGCCGCTGACAGTCGGGAAAGACCGGCACTGAACTCATCGCGCAGGGATCGATCGTTCCCTCCGTGGCCCCGGGATGACGGGGCACCCCATTCCCACATCGCCGGCCATGCCGGCCGGAGACTTCATTCCATGAATGCCCAGGTACAGGAAGGCCAGCTCGTCCCCGAGGAAGGCATGGCCGCGATGATCAACCGCTCGGAAATCGAGCAGCAGATCAGCACCGCCCGCCGCTTCCCCCGCTCGCTGAAGAAGTTCCGCGACGAAGCCATCCAGATGGTCACGCTGAGCCAGAGCATCGCTGAGCAGTGTGTCTATGCCCTGCCGCGCGACGGCAAAACTATCGAAGGCCCTTCCGCCCGCTTCGCCGAGGTGATCGCCTCTGCGTGGGGCAACAACCGCGCCGGCGCCCGCGTCATCGATGACAAGGGCGAGTTCATCATCGCCCAGGGCGTGTTCCACGACCTGGAGCGGAATGTCGCCATCACCTACGAGGTGCAGCGCCGGATCGTGGACCGGCAGGGGCGCCGCTTCAAGCCCGACATGATCGGCGTGACCGCCAATGCTGCCTGCTCCATCGCGCTGCGCAACGCGGTGCTGAAGGGCGTACCCAAGGCCTTCTGGGAGGACATGTACGTCGAAGCCCGGAAGGTGATCATGGGCGACATCAAGACGCTGGCCAACCGTCGAGCCGATGCGCTGGCACTGTTCCAGCGGTTCGGAATCTCTGCCGAACAGGTGTGCGCAAAGCTCGGTGTGGCCGGCGTGGAAGACATCGGCCTGGAGAACCTGGTGGTGCTGCGCGGCATCGTCACCGCAATCAAGGAAGGCGACACCACGCCGGAAGATGCCTTTGCCACCGAAGGCGCGCCGACCGCCCAGAAGAAGACTCCGGCGGCCTACACCGATGAAGCGTTCGCCGCAGCGCTGCCGCAGTGGGAAGCCGCCATCAAGGCAGGCAAGAAGACGCCCGAGGCCATCATCACGATGGCGCAGACGAAGGGCACGCTCAACGACGCGCAGAAGAAGCAGATCCTCGGCTTGGGCGAAAAGCCCGAAGGTGCGCAGCAGACCGGCCCGGCCGTGGCTGAGGAGGTTACCGAATGATCACCGTCGACTACATCCAGGGCACGCAGGAATGGCATGCGCACCGCGCGCAGCACCTCAATGCCAGCGACGCGCCGGCGATGCTCGGTGCCTCCACGAACCACTCACGCACCGACCTGATCCGCGAGCTGGCCGCAGGCGTGCCGCGCGAGTTCAGCGACTTCGTGCAGGAGCGCGTCATCGACCCGGGCCATGAGTTTGAGGCACAGGCCCGTGCTATTGCCGAGGAGCTGATTGGCCAGGAGCTGTACCCGGTCACCGGCGTCTCGGGGAAGTACTCGGCCAGCTTCGACGGTCTGACGCTCCTCGAGGACATCGCCTGGGAGCACAAGCGCCTGAACCAGACGCTGCGCGATGCCATGTTCGACGGCTGCACCGGTACCGACCTGCCGCTGATGTACCAGATCCAGATGGAGCACCAGTCGATGGTCTCCGAAAGCGAGCGCGTGTTCTTCATGGCTTCCGAGTGGCGCCAGAGCTCTGGCGGATGGCAGCTGGTGGAGGAGCGGCACTGCTGGTACACGCCGAACCCGGAGCTGCGCGCGCGCATCGTCGCAGGCTGGGCCCAGCTGGAAGCCGACGTGGCATCTTTCGAGCCCGGCCCGGCGAGCGAACCTGCGCCGGTTGGCCGCGCTCCGGAGACGCTGCCCGCGCTGAGCATCCAGGTCACGGGCATGGTGACCGCTTCCAACCTGGCTGAGTTCAAGGAGAACGCACTGGCGGTGCTGGGCTCGATCAACCGGGAGCTGCAGTCCGATGAGGACTTCGCCAATGCCGAGAAGACGGTCACCTGGTGCAAGGGCGTCGAGGAACGGATCGAGGCCACGAAGCAGCAGGTGCTGGGCCAGACGGCAGATATCGATGCGGTGTTCCGCACGATGGACGATGTGGCCGCCGAAACGCGCAAGATCCGCTTGGAGCTGGACAAGCTGGTGGCGAAGCGGAAGGAAGAACGGCGCACGGAAATCGGCAACACCGCCCGCCGCGGGGTGATCGACCACATCCACGCGATCAACGAGACGCTGGGTGCGCACGCTGTCCCGATGCCCGCGACGCTGATCGCAGATCTGCAGGCCGCGATCAAGGGCAAGCGCTCCTTCTCCAGCATGCAGGACGCCGTCGATACGGTCGCCAACAACGCAAAGATCTCCGCCAGCCAGGCGGCCGACCGCATCCGGGCAAACATCCGGGTCATGGACCTGGAGATGGGCAGCTATGCGGCCCTGTTCCCGGACGCAGTGCAGCTGTGCTCCACGAAGTCGCCGGAAGACCTTCGGAACCTGATGGACGTGCGCATCACCCAGCACAAGAAGGCCGAGCAGGACCGTCTGGACGTCGAGCGCGAGCGGATCCGCAAGGAGGAAGAGGCCCGCGCACAGAAGAAGGCGGCCGACGACGCAGCGGCAGCTGCAGCTGAGCAGGCCGCCCAGGCACCTCAGGTGGTACAGCCGGCAGCGGCCGAGCAGCAGACCGGGCCGGAGGCAGCCGCGGCGGCAGCGGCAGCGGCAGCGGCGCCGGTGCGCACCGCGCCGACGGCAGTGGCCAGCTCGCCGGCACCGGCCGCCGCGCCGTGGGAGGTGGTCAAGATCAAGCTCGGCGACATCAACGCGCGCATCGCCCCGCTCTCTATCAGCGCCGACGGGCTGGCCCTGCTGGGGTTCAAGCCGATCAACGCCACCGGCGCGGCCAAGCTGTACGACCAGGCGCAGTTCCCGGCCATGTGCCGGGCCATGATCGACGGCCTGCAGGACGCGGCCAACAGCTACCCGCTGGCCGCCTGATGGAACTCTGGCGCACCAGCGAACTGCGGGTTCTGCGCCAGATGGAAGGCCGCGACGCGATGACCGTCGCGGCTGCCCTCGGGCGCTCGCCCCGCGCGGTCCAGGACATGGCCCGCTGCCAAGGGATGCAGGTACCGCGCCAGCCTCACGCCCGGTACTGGCCGGTCACAACCAAACGCCGCGCCCGGCAGCTCCGGGCCAGCGGCAACACCGTCAACCAGATCAGCGCCGCGCTGGGTGTCCCGTTCGGGACGGTGCGCCGCTGGGTCTACGAAGGAGCAGCAGCATGACCAGCATCCACGTGAAGCCCGTCTTCAGTGGCGCGACCGACCGCGAGAAGGACTTGGCCCGGCAGAAGCTGGCCAGCGACATGGCGCGCTTTGCCGCCGCTGGCGGGCAGGTCCAGGTTCTCGGCACCACCGGCATCGACAAGAGCACCATCAGCCGCCGGCAGGTGGTCGAAGGTGGCCACGGCCGCCGCGCTGGGAAAAAGGCGGCCTGACAATGCGAATTCAAACCATCGCCGCCACGGTCTACCTGGCACCCACCAAGGGCCGCCGCTACCTGTCGAAGCGCTCAGCAGTGCGGGCTGAAGCGCGTGCACTGCTGGACCGTAAATACCCCGCTGAAACGGGTGACGAGTCGGATGGCTTCCACAGCTGGCATTGGTCTAACGATGAGCACCTGCAGCGGGTCTATGAGCGGCTGGCGCGGTTCATCGGTGCTGCCGGTCGCCGAGAGGTGCAGTCATGAGCCGTCACATCGCCCGTCGCGCGCCCAAGGAGACCTTGGGCTTCGCCTGGGGCCGGTTCCCGACCACGGACGGCAGCGCCGTTACCTGGCGCCTGTACCGCCGCGACCACCGCCGTGCGCTGCACATGCACGTGCTGACCTTTTTCGCGCATGAGGACCGCCCGGTGATCGCTGCCCACCTGCGCCGCGCACGGCGCTACCTGCGGGAGAAGGTGGACGACATCGACCTGTTGGCGATGGGGGTGGCCGCGTGACGCCTCTACATCACGCCGCCAAACACCTCGCGTTCGGGATCAGCTGCGGTGAGCCCCGTCAGCTTGGCGACATTCTCTTCCGCCTGCACGAGGTACTGCCTCAGCGACTCCAGACCAGCCCGAAATTGGCGCACATGGCCGGCATTCAGCCCAACTGCTTCGTAGTCGCCGCGCAGCGCTTTGAGGATCGGCAGCTTCTGCAGTTGGCGAGCGATCCAGATCGCATCAGCGATGGGTGCAGCCCCATCGCCCAGGTCATGGAGCTGGTCGTACAGCGCAAGAAGATCGTCCGGCACGGAAACATGGCTGACCGAACTGGCGGACCTTTCGCCCTCGTCGTCGTCTTCGCACAGCAGGAAATAGAGATCCGGATCACTCGCACGGCACGCAAATGTCACGCGGCCACGCCAGGCAGCAAGAACCTGTCGCAGCTCGAGCGCAACCCATCGCGCACGCGATCTCTGTGCTGCGTTGTCCTTCTTTCCTTGCCGACTGGCGAGCACAAGAGACACGACGACCGCGCCCACCGTTCCAACGGCAGACAGAGCCTCCCAAATCAAGGCCATTTCTCACCCCCTATCAATGCCATGGAGCTGATTCTGCCATGACCTATATCCATCCGAACGACCGGGTCTACGCGCTGGAGCGCGCTCTGGCCGCCGCAGTCGCCCAAGGCGAGGACCGCAAGGTGCAGGACGACCTGCGCGAGATCCTGGCCGAAGCCCGCCGCGAGGCCCGGGGGTGAGCGGCCTGGTGCTGGTGCCGGCGCCGGAGGTCCCGGGCATCCCCGCCCGGATGCGGCAGCCGACGAAGGACGCCTATCGCCAGTGGCTGACCCAGGCCAACGACCGCATCGAGCAGCTGCAGGCCGAGGTGGCCGAGCTGCGCGCCGGCGGCGGCACCAGCACCACGCGGCCGGCCCTGGTCGATGACCTGGTCACCGCGGCCACCGCCCTCGGGCACCACGAAACGCTGCGCAGCAGCAGCGACGACACCATCGACTACTGGCGCACGCGCGTTGAGCAGCTGCGCGCCGAACTGACAGGAGCATCCCATGACTGATACCGCACCCATCAAGATCTTCGCCGTCACCGAGTCCGAATGGTGGATGGGCACTGACCTCGCTTCCGTGGTGAAGGCCGCCCAGGAGGAGTATGGGCTGGACGATGAAGACGTGGCCAATGCCATCGAACTGGTCGATGCCGACCTCGACTCGCTGAACTTCTCCGATAGCGATGAAGACGGCCAGCCGACTGGCCAGAAGCGCACCTTCCGCGAGCAGCTGGCTATCGAGGTGGCCGCCGGCGGCGCCTTCCCGCGACTGTTCGCCATGGAGGACTTCTAATGGCTGACGGCTCCCGTTCCTTCAACTTCCCCGCGCCGCAGCGCTCACGCCTGCGCCAAGGCGAAATCGTGGTCGACCTGTTCGCCGGCGGCGGCGGCGCCAGCGAAGCCATCAAGAAGGCGACAGGCGTCGATCCGCACCTCGCGTACAACCACGACGAGCTGGCTATCGGCATGCACGCTGCCAATCATCCGCTGACCCAGCACCACCGCGAGGACATTTGGCACGCCGACCCACGCGTGGACGTGGCCGGTCGTCCCATCGGCTGGTTCCATGCTTCACCGGACTGCACGCACTTCAGCCAGGCCAAGGGCGGCCAGCCGCGCAGCAGGAAGACGCGCGCCCTGTCGTGGGTGGTGCTGAAGTGGGTGGGCCAGCTGCTGCGCGCTGATCGCCTGCACGGCACCAACACCGCGCCGCGCATCATTTCCATGGAGAACGTCTGGCAGATCCTGACCTGGGGCCCGCTGGTCGCGAAGCGCTGCAAGAACACCGGCCGCGTCATCAAGATGGATGGCACCGTTGCAGCGCGCGGCGAGCGCGTGCCGGTCGAGAACCAGCAGCTGGTGCCGGACAAGCGCCACAGCGGTCGCACCTGGCAGCAGTTCGTGGCAGCGCTGCGTGCGCTGGGCTACGCGGTCGAGTGGCGCAAGTTGGTGGCCAGCGACTACGGCGCCGGCACCAGCCGCGAACGCCTGTTCCTACTCGGCCGCCGCGATGGGCAAGCCATCGTGTGGCCCAAGCCGAGCCACGGCTCTGCTCCGGGGCAGAAGCCGCGCGTGACCGCCGCCGACTGTCTCGACTTCAGCGATCTCGGCCGCTCCATCTTCGGGCGCAAGAAGGACTTGGCAGACGCGACGATGCGCCGCATCGCCAAGGGCGTAAAACGCCATGTGATCGATTCGGCCTCTCCGTTCATCGTGCCGGTCACGCATCAGGGTAGCGACCGCGTGCACAGCGTCCACGATCCGCTGCGTACCATCACCGCCGCCAACCGCGGCGAGCTGATGCTGGCCATGCCCGAGCTGGCGCCCTTCATCGCAGAGCATGCGAACGCCAGCAATCAGCGGACCATGCCTGCTGACGAGCCGCTGCGCACAGTCTGCGCCGGCGTGAAGGGTGGCCACTTCTCTATGGTGACCCCGATTCTCGCCGGGGTTGGTGGCCGCGCCGGACAGTCTGAACCGCGATCTGGCGCCGATCCCCTGTACACGATGACCACCAAGGCCGATACGGCACTGATCGCACCGGTGCTGGTCCAGACCGGGTACGGCGAGCGCGAGGGCCAGGCTCCGCGTGCACTGGACCTGCAGCAGCCGCTGGGCACGATTGTCGCGGGCGGCGTGAAGCACGCTGTGGCCGTGCCGCACCTGGTGAAGTTCCGCGGCGACAGCATCGGCACGGCAGTCACCGAGCCATTGCCGACGATTACTTCTGGTGCTGGTGCGTCGAGGCCGGCCGGTGCTGCGCATGCGCTCGGCGTAGCGACCGCATTCCTTGAACAGGCCAACGGCGGGTTCTACCAGGGCGACGGCAACGATGCCCGCGCCCCGGTCAGCACTATCACTGCCAGTGGCAGCCAGCAGCGGTTGGTGAGCGCAGACCTTGCACAGCTGTCGCCCGACCAGGAGGCCGGCGCACTTCGCGTGGCTGCTTTCCTAATCAAGTACTACGGCACAGGGACCAACGCTCCCAGCCTCACCGCCCCCGTGGACACGATCACCACCAAGGACCGGTTGGCCCTGGTCACGGTGGTCGTCCAAGGCACTCCCTACGTCATCGTGGATATCCGGCTGCGCATGCTCAAGCCGCCGGAGCTGTTCCGTGCGCAGGGCTTCCCGGTGACCTACATCATCGACCGAACCGCTGACGGCACAGTGCTGAAGGTCACAGCGCAGGTCCGCATGTGCGGGAACAGCGTCAGCCCGCCACCGTTCTACGCCCTCATCGATGCCAATCTGGACCCAGTGGCAATGCCGCTGGCGGAGGCGGCATGAGCATCCGACGCCAGCACGCCAACAACGGCATGGCCGCCGGCGGCCGTCCGATCCGCATTCCCCGGTCGATCGACAGCGTGCGCTCGCACCTGAAGCGCCACCTGCTGGAGGAAGGCAAGCGCATGCAGGACCTAGCCGACGTGTGGGGATGCTCGAAGCACAACGTCTACGACCTGTTTTACCGCGACCGGCCCATCTCCCCGCAGCACATCGAGCTCGCCGCGAAGCTGCTCGGCCTAGACGAGTTCGACACCAACGAACTGCGCCTGCTCGGGGCCCGCGAGGCCGGTTGGCAGATCGACCCCAACTTCCTTCTGGAGAAGAACGCATGAGCACCAACAACAAGACCATGGCGGACGTGCAGCCCGGTGGGAGGGTGAGGCTGGGGGGTCAGGCCGAGCGGGCGCGGTTTGAGGCGTGGTGCGCGTCCCAGCGGTTTCCGTTGGGTACGAGTCGAATGCCTACCGACAGCAACGAGTATCGCAGCCTGAAAACCCGCGAGGCGTGGCGAGTATGGCAAGCCGCCCTCGCAGCCCAGCCCTCCCCGGCCGGTCAGGGGGATGCGCTGCAGCTGGCGAACGAGTGGAGGCACGTGTTCAGCGGTGACGGCCACGACATGGCAGGCGCCAACAAGAACACCATGCGACGGTTCATCAAGGCAATCGAATACCTCGCCGCCCGCCAGCCGGTGGGGGAGCAATGAACAAGATCCCTATCGAGCGTCTTCGCCAGTTCGTGCGCCTTGATCCGGCGACCGGCCTTATTCACTGGGTCGTTGATAGGCGGCGCGGAGCACGATCTGGAGATGTGGCGGGATCAATTTGCGGGAATCGGTACATCCGGCTGGAGGTTGATGGCGCCAGGCTTGCTGCCCACAGAGTCGTGTGGGCACTGCACACCGGCTACTGGCCGCCAGATGACATGCAAATTGATCACATCAACGGAATCAAGACCGACAACCGACCGGAAAACCTGCGGTTGGCTAACAACAGCGAGAACCAAAGTAGCGCTAGGTCTCGTCCGGGTCGGTCCGGATTGCGTGGGGTCTATTGGGTTCCTCAGATGGGTCGATGGAGGGCAAAGATCATGAAGGGCAAGCGCACGATCCATGTCGGCTACTTCCACGACAAGAACGAAGCCCACGCAGCCTACTGTCAGGCAGCTGCCGAGATCCATGGCCCGTTCCGTAACACCGAGTCACGGAAGGTAGATAGCCAGGCGGTGGGCAAATGAGCCGCGTCCCTGTCGTCTACCGCACCATGCGCTGCTCGATCCCCGAGGGGGGCGAGGTGGTGCTGCATGTGCCCGAGCATATCGGCGTCGAGTCTCTAGACATGGCAGCCGAATGCATTGCGCTGCAGATGCGCATCTTCAAGCGGCACGCCGAGATGGCCCAGCCGGATCCGTCGCAGGAGCCCGAAGCCCATGGCTGACCAGCTGCTCACCGCTGCAATGGAGGACCGCCGCCCGAGCGCCGACATGCTGCAGGGCACCGACGCGCCCGACTTCCGCGAGGTGGGCCACGTCCTGGCCAGCCTGTCGGGCGTAGACCTCGGCAAGGCCAGCAAGGCCGCCGTGCGCGCGTGGGAGGCCCGGGGCCTGGCCCTGATCGAACTGTCCCGAGGGGACCGGGCCGAAGCCGAGCGGATCATGGCTCCCGTATCGAAACGCCGCCACCGCGGCACCAATCTGGCCGCCACCGGCGTGCCGAAGGAGGAAGTATGAGCGACAACATCCTGGCGAGCCCGACCCCGCTCGTCTTCATTCGGATGCCGGAGGTTCGGCGCCGCACTGGCTTGAGCAAGACCACCATCTACAAGCGGATCCATGAACGGACGTTCCCGGCTGCGGTTCCTCTCGGAGAGGGCATGGTCGCCTGGGTCGAAGCGGAGGTGGACGCCTGGCAGGCCGAGCGTCTGGCAGAGCGGTCCCCGCCCGACCCGGAGGAATCGAACCTGTTAAAGGCGGCGTAGGCGGGGGCATCATTGGGGGCATGAGTCTTCAGCGACGTACCAAACCACTTTCCCTATCAACAACTTGCGGGCTTCGTGGGATAGAGCCCACCTCCACCAACGAACGGTTCGTCAAGGACCGGATAAGCCCGGAAACCCCCGAATCACAAGGGTTTCCGGGCTTTTTTATTGTCCGCAGCAGACCGGGGCAATCCGTTTCAATCCATGAGACGGTGGGGGTATATCAAGGGGTATCCGACCGCACCCACTGAAGCGATACCCCCAATGCCTCTGACCGACGCAGCCATCAGGCGCGCCAAGCCGCAGAAGATCACCGACGGCGGCGGCCTGTACCTGTACCTCTACCTCACCCCGACCGATGCACGCAGCGGGCGCTGGAAGTACCGCATCGCGGGCAAGGAGAAGCTGCCGTCGATTGGCCTGTAGCCGGACCAATTTCTGAATCGGTTGCCCGCCTCCAGCTGGTCAATCCCTACGACCATTGCACCAGCATCGGTCGCTCTCACGCACCCTCCCACTTCACGCCCGGCGGGAGGTCTGCACTTCGTTAGCCGGGAAGATCCAGTACCCGACCCCGTCGTTGTACACCACGGCATAGTTCAGCTCGAAAGTGACGTCTTTGGCCCAGACTGGCCGGACAATGTCGCTGAAACTCATGATCTCCGATATCAATTCTGACCCAAGGCGCGCCTACTAATTGGGCTGCAGAACAATTTGGTGTCGCCTTCAACCACATCCACCCTGCCGCCCAAACGAGGATTCAGCACTAAAGTCGCTGCATCTCGAATTCCATCGAGCATCGTAGAACTGGAACTCGCCCCATGTTCTGAAGCCATCGCTGCGGAGATTTCAGATCATTTTCTTGGCGAAGTTAACGTCTCGGCGGCGGCGCTGCGAGAAACGAAATCTCACAACACGGTTGACAAGTCCAGAGGGGGCTCGCAAGGATGACCACCCCAACAACGGGGAAACAAGGATTCCATATGCGTGATCTAAATAGAACTGAAGTTGCAGAGATTTCGGGTGGTTCGGGTAGCATTCAATTCCAGATTGGTCAGAGCAACGGCACTCACGTGCGTGGAAACTTCCGCGACATCGGAGAGATGGCGTATCGCTATGGAAGAATCGCGCCCTTTAGCGGAGTCGGCGCCGCAGGCATGATCTGGAAGCACATCATGATGAGGTAATGAAACAGCCCCGGCCAAGGCTTTCGCCTGGGCCGGGGTATAGGAGAACGAAATCTGTGCTCAATAGAATGACTCGCTGGAAGCCCCGCCCCGTCGCAGAAAACAAAATATTCGCGGCGGCGATCGCAATAGTTAGCGTCGGTGCGGCGCAAGGAATTCTAAACCATTTCGACGTTTTCGGCTCGAAAGCCATGACCGAACTGCTTGCCTTCCTTGTCTGCGTTTGGCTTTTCCCAAATGAGCCCGGGAGAAAATGGACATTCCCCCTTGGATTGAGCTTGATGACTATCGGGCTATTGGGGGGGGCAATTTGGATTTTCTTCATTGGATTTCCCCAGAGGCACGAAACCAACTTCCCCCACCTATCGGACGTGCCCTTGAAGTTCTATATCCTCGGTCTAGTGACAAGCTGCATCGTAGCTCCACTATTTGAGGAGAAGACTGTGAGGCATCTCCTTTGGGATGGAGCCTCCCACTACTTTGGGAGACTGGCAGCCACCATCGGCGTAAGCGCGCTATTTGCAGCGGTTCATGTCGATGGAATGATTTCGGCCTTCCTCGTCTCGTTAACCCTCTGCATCGGAACGCAATTCTTCAATCTCAACTCAGCGCAGCGATCAATAATTCACGGCATCATCAATTTATCTATGCTGCATTGGGTTCTTCTGTATCCGACACTCCGTGAATTTATTCAGTCAACTTTTGGTTCGTCATCGTAACCGCAGGAGCGGGGTTGGCGCATTTTTAGAGTAATTTAACGCTAACGCTTGGGGAACGGGAACCAACAATTGCCCTCCCTGCTTCTGCCCGCTTGGCGATTCTGACAGCACCATCGCTTTGCGTCTCCGCTGCCTTCTCTTTCCATCCCAAGATCACATTATTGAGGGCCTAGCCCATTGAAGTCGTGATTCAATCCGAGGCAGCTGAATGCGGACTCGCCTGCCTGGCCATGGTCGCCTCGCATCATGGCAACAACATCGGACTCCGGGAGCTTCGCCGCCGCCATGCACTTTCCCTCAAAGGTGCCACCCTCGCCCAAATAGTAGAGATCGGGGGAAATCTCGGATTCCGTTGCCGGCCCCTGCGCTTGGACCTGAAGCACCTGAGCCAACTTCAGTTGCCGTGCGTCGCGCACTGGGATCTCAACCACTTTGTTGTAATCAGCAAAGTTCATCGCAACGGCGTCACCGTTCTGGATCCCGCTTTTGGCAAACGCAGGCTTTCCCTGGACGAGGTCTCACATCACTTCACCGGGATTGCTCTGGAGTTGCATCCAACTGCCGAGTTCCAAGTAACCCCTCGCCCGCCAGCAGTCTCGCTTGCACAGCTGACAGGCAGGATCGAGGGGCTTTGGCGGGCTCTTGGGCTACTGCTGCTCTTGTCCGTGGCACTTCAGGTATTCGTCCTGATAGCACCGTTCTTCATGCAGTGGACCGTGGATCAAGCCCTCGTCGCATATGACAGAGATTTGCTGACTGTGCTGGGCGCTGGATTCGCCTTGGCGCTTCTGCTGCAGGTATGTATTGTGCAGATTCGAGGCAGGGCGGTCATCTATCTGTCAAACCGGCTCAACCTGCAATGGACCGGCAACGTCTTCCGCCACCTCCTGCATTTGCCCTTGAACTATTTCGAGAAGCGCCATCTAGGTGATGTCACGTCACGGATGGGAAGCATCCAGGCCATCCAGAGAACACTGACAACCAGCTTCGTAGAAGCACTCATTGACGGCCTCATGGCGGTTGTGACCCTGGGAATGATGCTGCTGTACAGCTGGAAGCTGGCGCTGGTCACGCTGTTTGCGGTTGCCCTGTATGCAATTGCACGCGCCTGCGCATTCGCGCCCCTCAGGCGAGGCACGGAGAAGCAGCTGATTGCCGGGGCACGACAGGAGAGCCATCTTCTTGAGTCGATTCGGGGAGTTCAGTCGGTGAAAGTCGCTGGCCGCGAATCAGTTCGTCAGGCGGGCTACTTCAACCTCATGAACGAGACCGTCAATCAAGACATTTGGCTCTCGAAGTTCGGGCTGAGCTTCGGTGGTGCGAATCAGCTGCTGTTTGGCCTGGAGCGCATTGCGGTCATCTGGCTGGGGGCACTACTGGCCATGGACAATGTGTTCTCCGTTGGCATGCTGATTGCTTACCTTGCCTACAAGGACCAGTTCTCGCAGCGCGTCGGAGCGTTGATCGATAAGTGGATAGAGTTCCGCATGCTTCGCCTTCACGGCGAGCGACTCTCCGACATTGTTCTCTCCGAGCCAGAGGACAACACCTACAACGGGAACGCCCTGTTGCCAGACGGGCTTCGCATTGAGGTCGAAGATCTTGGCTTCCGCTACTCCCCTGGGGAGCCATGGGTGCTGAAGAACTGCAGCTTTGTGGTGGACGCCGGTGAGTCGGTCGCAATCATTGGCCCTTCGGGCTGCGGGAAGACTACGCTTGTCAAGATACTCCTTGGGCTCCTACAGCCGACCGAGGGTCAGATCCGCATTGGCGGCGTACCCCTATCAAGGATCAGCATAGGCGACTACCGCCGCATGATCGGAGCGGTGATGCAGGATGACCAGCTTTTCGCAGGGAGTGTCAGTGACAACATTGCATTTGAGGACAATCATCACGACGAGGAACGAGTGCGTGAAGCCGCGGAGTTGGCCGCCGTGCATGACGACATCGCGGCCATGCCCATGGGCTACAACAGCCTGATCGGCGATATGGGAACGACCCTCTCTGGAGGCCAGAAACAACGGGTGATCCTCGCTCGCGCCCTGTATCGCAAACCTCAATTACTCTTCCTCGACGAGGCAACCAGCCACCTTGATGTGGAGCGCGAAAGACTGGTGAATGAGGCCGTAAAACAGCTTGAACTTACTCGGGTGATCATCGCCCATCGGCCGGAAACCATCGCCAGCGCCGACCGCGTGCTGATCATGCATGCGGGAGGAGTAGCGCACGTGCTGCCCCAGAATACATCCAGCTCCCTGGCGCCGGAGCGAGGTGGTGCAGCGGAGCTCACTGCATGAGCGGCCTCTTCCGCAAGGAGGCGATTGATGCCCAGCGGCGAAGCTGGCTGGGCGGGATATCCCTCGTACAGCCACTCCGGTTCTGGCTTCTGGCGGTGTTCACAGCGATAGCGGCCGTAGGCATCGTCAGCTTCTTCTGTATCGGCGAGTATTCGCGTAGATCGCGAGTTACTGGTGAGCTTGTGCCCGACCTCGGGCTTTCCACGGTCGTCGCCCCATCCGCTGGAGTGGTCGCAAGACTGGACGTCGAAGAGGGTGATCATGTGCAACGCCAGGACGGGCTGCTGACGATCAACGTGCCTCGAGTAACGTCCTCGGGCCAGGATGCCGTATCAACATTGCTCGACGCACAACGCTCCCGCATAGCCAGCGTGGATGCGATGAGCGAATCTCAAGATAGACAGCTGGCAGCTCAACAGGATGGCGCCGAGACCCAGCGCGCTGCGATGTGGCAGGAGCTTTCGCAGATCGCCGCGGAGATCCGTACCCGCGGCGAGCAGGTGAGAATCGGACGCGAGACCCTCGCCCGCTATCGGAGCGTCGAGGATGAGCGCTACGTAAGCCTGATTCAGATCAACCAACAAGAGCAATCGATGCTTGAGGCGGTCAATGCGCAACAAGCCCTTCAACGCCAAGCGACCTCGATTCGGCGGAACCTGGCCGAACTTGAGCAGCGGCTTGCAGAAATTCCCCATCAAAGGCTATCCGCCAAGGCAGTGTCTGAGCGTGACCTTGCCGCGTTGAATCAGGAATTTATCCGGATGGAGGCCGACGGAGAGCTGCTCCTTCGAGCCCCGGTAACTGGACTGGTGGCAAATCGACTCGTTGAGGCTGGCCAGGCGGTGCAGCCTGGCCAACCCATTCTCAGTCTGCTTCCCAAGGGGTCCGAGCTTCGAGCACAGCTGCTGGTGCCCAGCTCGGCCATAGGATTCGTTAAATCAGGCGACAGGGTTCTGCTGCGATACCAGGCCTATCCCCATCAGAAATTTGGAGCCCACGAAGGAACGGTCATCCGCATCTCTCGCAGCGCCTTGACGGGGAACCAGAAGGACGGCGACACGAAGCAGTCTCTATATCGAGTCCTGGTCTCGTTGGATCAGCAGGGAGTGCTGGCATACGGGAGGATGGAGCCGCTTCGCCCTGGCATGCAACTCGAGGCAGATATCATGGGGGAGCGTCGCAAGCTTTATGAATGGCTGCTGGAACCGCTCTATTCTGTGTCCGGAAGGCTGAAGGGCTAGTACGCGATGGCTCGATTGGACCGGCAGCAGTAAACGGTTCGTCACGAACCGAAGAAGCCCTGAAATTCCACCAGTGTGGGTTTCCGGGCTTTTTCATTTCCCGACCAGCTTCGCTGTGAAACTCCCTGAAAAGGCACCACATAGATCGAAGTCCGACAGGACATGTCGGCAACCGCCATCTTCTCTCGCTTTCGACATCACTAAACCACTTCAGAAATTTCCCACCCTCTCCTTGGGGGGGATGTGTCCGCGAAGCCGTTCGTCCTTGGTCGCCATCAAAAGGAGACCACGGGACACCTGCACCCTTCACATCCAAGCCGAGCCCGAAGGGCACGGCCTGTTCGACACATCTTCCACAAAGGAACTGTATCCATGCGTACGTCGCTTCGGGTTTCCCTTGCCAGCGCCATCACCCTGGTCCTGGCCAGCGCCCCCGCCTTCGCCCAACCCACCGAACGGGTATGGACGCGAGGCATGGCCAGCAACGAGCAGTACAGCAGTTTCATCGTCAAGTACCGGGACGGCAGCAGCAAGCGCGTCTCCGCCACCACCGCGCAGGATGCGCTGAAGAAGCGCCTCGGCGTCCAGCAGCGCAGCAAGCGTTCGATCGGCAACGCACCGCCAGCAGCCGCGTCCGTAACCCATCAACGCCGCATGGGCGGCGGGGCCGACGTGGTCACCACGGACAAGCCACTGGACCTCCCGGAAGCGCAGATCCTGATGCAGCGCATCGCCGACGATCCGGACGTCGAGTATGTGCAGCCGAACTACATGATGAGCGCATTCGCCACACCGAACGACCCACGCTACGGCGAGCAGTGGCACTACAGCAATCCGACCAGTGGTGCGCGCCTGCCCGGCGCGTGGGATCGCTCCACTGGCCAGGGCGTGGTGGTGGCTGTGGTCGATTCGGGCTACCTCAACAACAACGACCTGCAGGCCAACCTGCTGCCGGGCTACGACATGATCTCGTCGACCCGTCCGTTCAGTGATTGGCAATGCATCATCGGCGGAATGAATCCCGGCTGTGGCGGCTCCGACGATGGCGATGGACGCGACGCGGATGCCTTCGATGCCTCGGGCATCGCACACGGCACCCACGTCGCTGGAACGGTCGCTGCGGTGACCAACAACCAGATCGGCGTGGCCGGCGTGGCCTACAACGCGAAGGTCGTGCCGGTGCGCGTACTCGGCAACCAGGGCAATGGCGGTTCCGCCGACATCATCGATGGCATGCTCTGGAGTGCCGGTATCAACGTGCCCAACGTCCCGGCCAATGCGAACCCGGCCGAAGTCATCAATCTCAGCCTGGGCGGCCGCCGTGCCTGCTCGCCGGCCGAGCAGGATGCAATCGACGACATCACCGCGCAGGGCACCATCGTGGTGGTCGCCGCCGGCAACAGCAATCTGGATGTGTCCGAGTTTGCTCCGGCGAACTGCAAGGGCGTGATCGCGGTGGCTGCCAACGATCAGGGCGGGCGACGCGCGTTCTACTCCAACTATGGCGCAGGCATCCATATCACCGCACCCGGTGGTGAAACCTGGTCCTGCCGCGCGTCCGTCGGCGAGTTCCTGCCGCTGGCCACGCCGCCTAGCCAGGCCAACTGCGCCCCGACCCGTCAGCATCCGGCGCAGGGCATCCTGTCCACGGTGGGTAACAACGCCTTCGACTTCATGTCCGGCACTTCGATGGCGGCGCCTCACGTCGCTGGCATCGTCGCGCTGATGCAAGCGGTGGCGCCGGTGCCAAAGACCACCGACCAGGTCAAGGACATCCTGCGTCGCACTGCGCACCCGATCGCCGCAGCGAACTGCCCGGGTGGCTGCGGGCCAGGCATCATTGACGCGGCCGAAGCCGTGAAGGCAGCCAGCAACTGATGGCATGGCGCAGCGGCCCGGCAAGGTCGCTGCGCCCTCCTCCGTTCCTCAGTTCACGTCTGCCGGAAAGCGGCATCGCTTCACCAGCAGCATGCCCAGCATCGGCGCCAGCGCGAAGGTGGCAAACAGCCACCGGGCCGCACGCGCGGTTCCCTCGGCCCCGCCCGGCTCGATCAGTCCCGCTGCATTG
This sequence comes from Stenotrophomonas sp. INTA L402-1, assembly GCF_059295135.1. Classification (NCBI taxonomy): domain Bacteria; kingdom Pseudomonadati; phylum Pseudomonadota; class Gammaproteobacteria; order Lysobacterales; family Lysobacteraceae; genus Stenotrophomonas; species Stenotrophomonas sp. INTA L402-1. The sequence continues at coordinate 30,632 of NZ_JCAFWP010000017.1, read as the reverse complement.
GCGACCATCCCGGCAAGCGCTGCCCCGGCCGCGGTGGCGAACAGCTGGATGGTGGTGATCGACGCACCGGCGCGCTCCTGTTCCTCCGGCGGTGCAGAGGTCAGAACACGTGTCAGCAGGTGAGGCCAAGCCAGACCCACGCCGATCCCGATGACGGCCAGCGCCACGCAGATCGGCACCATCTGCAACCACGTACCGCTGCCCGCAGCCGGCACCCGCAGCGCCAGCCCGATCATGCCCACCCACCCCAGCGCCGGGCCGATCATCAACGCCCGGTCAACGGCGCGCCCGCTGAAGCCGGAGCCGACCAACGACCCGAGCGTCCAACCGGCCGCCATCAGCGCCGCGAGGTAGCCCGCAGCAAGCGGTGATTGCTGATGCAGCACCTGCAGGAACAGTGGCACGAAGACCTCGCCGCTGGTGATCATCACCACCAGCAGCGACATCAGCCCATACAACGCGGCCAGCCGCGAGCGGAGCCGGAGAGCGCCGGAAGGAAGCAGCGTCTGCTTCGCTCGGGACTCGATCCTCACCAGCACCACTGCGAGGAACACGGCCATCACGATGCCGATGAAATTGTTGACTGCGCTCGAGGATGTACTGCCAAGGGAGACGCTGATGACGGCCAGGGTCAGCAGCAGGATCTGCAGCCACGGGACCGAAGACCTGGCCGCAGCTGAAGACGATGCCTCCCTCTGCGGAAGGACGTTCGACGCCAGCAGCGCGAACAACACGGCAACCGCGGTGACCGACCAGAATGCGGCCCGCCATACGCCCCATTCGGCGAAGACGCCGCCCACCGCAGGTCCGATCAACGTCGCCACGCCCCACATCCCCGAAACCAGGGCCATCGCGCGGGGCCAGAGCGGCTCTTCGAACGCGAGCCGGATCATGGCGTAGGCCAGTGCGAACAGGAAGCCGCCGCCGACACCCTGCACCAGCCGCCCCACCAGCATCATCGGCATCGAGGTCGCGAGCGCGCAGATCACGGCACCGGCTGCGAAGATGAGCGTCGCCATTGCATAGCTTCCACGAGGCCCGGCACGTTCAAGCAGCTTGATCGACAGTGCCGACCCCAGGATGGACGCGACCACGAAGAGCGTGGTGTTCCATGCGTAGAGATCCAGGCCACCGATGTCCTCCACCACGGTTGGCAACATGGTGGTGGCGATGTAGACGTTGACCGCATGCAGTGCGACCCCGCCCGCCAGGGCAAGTGAGCGCACTGCATTGCGGCCGGACAGGAGATCGCCCCAGCGGGTGCCGGGGACGGCGATGCCTTGCTGTTCCATTTTCGTTCAAACCTATGATTCATGACCTGCAGCCCAGGGTTCACATGCAGGAAAAAGGGAACTGCCTTATAAAACCTCATGTATTGATGAGGTCAAGGAACCCCGGCCATGAAGATCGATGTCAGCGTTCCGCTTTCCGTGGGCGAAGTCGCGCGTCGCAGCGGGGTCAGCATTGCCACCGTCCACTTCTATGAAGCCAAGGGACTGATCCATGGCTGGCGCAACAACGGCAACCAGCGCCGCTACCGCCGCGACGTGCTGCGGCGCATTGCCGTGATCAAGGTCGCACAGCGTGCAGGCGTTCCCTTGGCCACGATCAAGATCGCGCTGGATGATCTTCCAGCCGAACGGGCGCCCAGTTCGAAGGACTGGGCAAGGCTGTCCAGCAACTGGCGCGACATGCTGAACGAGCGCATCCGCAGCCTGGTCCAGCTGCGCGACCAGCTTGACGGCTGCATCGGCTGTGGTTGCCTGTCACTGAAGGACTGTCCGTTGCGAAACCCTGGCGACCAGTTGTCACAACGCGGCGACGGCGCCGTCTTGCTTGAATCGGACGACGGCAGCCGGAATGGGTCATGATCCATTGCTGCACGCGGCACTGACTGGAACATCGCACAATGAGGCGGCATCCTCCGTCCGTGTTGCTGCCCACTACCTACAGAAGGACCTGCGATGAGAATCGTGATCATCACCTCTGCCCTGCTCCTGGCTGCTTGTGCCGCGACCCCGGCTGCGCACGCGGCTGCACCCGCCATCGCGCCGCCCGGCACCGCAACACTCGAAGCCCTGCTGGCCTGCAAGGCAGGCTCGACCTTCAGCGAAGCCGAGGCCATCGATGCCCTGCAGGCAGCCGGCCTGGCCAGGAAGCCTGGTGGCACGTTCGAGCCGGAAACCACGCCGGTCGCCCTGTTCGGCGGTACCGTCACCCATGCCGACGTGAATGTCGCCGAGGGCGAGAAGAGCATCTTCGTCTACTTGAACGGTGTCGACCCCAAGCGCCTGGCCAAGACCTGGTCGGTGACCACGGTCAACGAATACGCCAACACCGAAGCACCGTCCTACGTGAAGCGCATCGACAAGCACCACACCCTGCACGTGATTGCCGGTGATGATTACGAAGGCTATTCCGCTGCCGTGAAGTGCCAGATCACACCGTGACGGCCTGACCCGCGCTAGAGCCAGCGCCGTATCCGCTGGCGGAAGGCTGCGTATGCCTCGGGAAAGCGGGCCGACAGTGCCCGCTCTTCCGGCATGATCTGCCATCGGTTGATGTACAGCACGAACAACGGCACGGCCAGCAGTGCGGTCAGGTTCTGCAGGTACAGCATGGCACCTGCCAGGACAGTGGCCTGGCCCAGGTACATCGGGTTGCGCGTATAGCGGTACACGCCGTGCGTGACCAGCATGCTCGACGTCGCTGGCCGCAGGGGGTTGACCGTGGTGCCCACGCGCCGGAAGGCCAGCTTCGGCAGCAGGTTCAATACCACGCCGAAGGCCATCACCAGACCCGCAAGCAACTCCGGCACGGGTAGCTGCAGCGCCCCGCCCGGCTGCCATCGGCTGCCCATGTAGCCGATGGCGGCGCACAACAGCATCACAAGAGGCGGAGGAACACGGGTCTCAAGCCATCGCATCGCAGCCCCGCATTCATCCTGTTCACCCCAGTGTCACACGGGAATGCCTGAATCGCCCGGTTGGCGGCATTTCCGCGCTCCAAACCGACCGCCCGGTATCTTCCGCTTTGACATGCCGACCGCTAGAGTGGCGCCACCGCGCAGGAGGATCGTATGGCAACCACGGGCTTGGGCTTCATCGGCCGCACGACCCTCATCATCACCGTGCTGCTCACCCTGGGCGGCTGCGCGACGTTGCGCCAGTTCGGGCCGTCGGTGCAGGTGGCCTCGGTCACCCCCGGCCAGTACATCGCCCTGAAACGCGGCGACATCCTGACCACCGGCAAGCTCAGTTCGGCCACCATGGAGACGCTGCGCGTCGCCGGCCTCGACGAAGGCGTCTGCGCCAAGCCAGGCCTGCCCTGCATCGAGGCGATGGAAGGCAGCATCGTGGTGCGCGAGGAGGACAAGCGCTCAAGCCTGGCCGAACTGTGGCTGCAGTATGCGATGACCTTGCCCGCGCCCAAGCGCGAGTACTCCACGTCAGGCCGTGCCAAGAGCGCGATCACCGAACTGGATGCGGACTTCCAGCCGCGCCTGGACGCGTGGATGCAGGTCGCGCGGCAGGCCTACGCCTACCTGTTCTTCACCGAGCGCACGGCCAACCAGCGCGGTTTCGAAGACCGCCAGACCCAGGTGCGCGACTACTACAACCTGGCCGTGCAGGAAGCCTCGGTACAGTTGTACAACGCCTATGCCACCGGGCGCGTGCATGGTGAAGCCAGCCACTTCCAGCTGGGCCGCTGGACGTTCGTGCTGGCGCCGTCGGGCCAAGCATCACCGCTGGATACGCGTACGCCCACCGAACTGGTACCGGCAGCCTCGCTGTCGTTCACCGGCACGCTGCGCAGCGTGCATCGCCGCGATGGCTTCGGTGCCGAACTGGTGGCCGTGATGGATGATCCAGCCGCCACTACGGCCACCACAGCCGCCGCGCAGGCCACCACGCCCGTCACGCAGAGCTGGAGCGAGATGCCGTCGCCATCGATGACGGTGCTGCTGCGCTTCTCCGGAAAGAACCTGTGGGAAGTACTGCACGACGACGAGCCGGAACTGGAGATCCACGATCCCTACCAGGTCACGGAAGTCACCCTGCATGGGCAGCAGGTGCCATTGGCCGCGAACTTCACCGCAGGCTACGCACTGTGGCTGGCGCGCTCCAATTTCAGCCACCAATCGCTGCGTTCGCTGTTCGGTGGCAAGGGCGGCATCGACACGCCGCATCTATACATGATGCAGCCCTACGACCCGAACCGCCGCGTGCTGCTGATGATCCATGGCCTGGCCAGCAGCCCGGAAGCCTGGGTCAACGTCGCCAACGAGCTGATGCGCGACGACGAGATCCGCCAGGACTTCCAGGTCTGGCAGTTCTACTACCCGACAAACATGCCCATCGCGATGAGCCACGATGCGATGCGCCATACGCTGGATGAGGTGTTCAAGCACTTCGACCCCAGCGGCAAGGCGCAGGCCTCTCATGACATGGTGCTGGTCGGGCACAGCATGGGTGGGGTGATCTCACGGCTGATGGTGTCTTCTTCCGGCGACCACCTGGTAGAGACCCTGCTGGCGACCGCACAGATGACGCCTGCGCAGCAGGAGCTGCTGCGCACCAAGGGCGCGCCGGTGCTGACCTTCCTGCCGGAACCGGAAGTATCGCGCGTGGTATTCATTGCCACGCCGCACCGCGGTACCGATGTGGCGAGCACCCGCCTCGGCCGCTGGATCGGCCGCCTGGTACGGCTGCCACTGACCGTCCTGGAGGACGTGGCCACCATCGCCAACGACGGCAAGATCGATCGCAACGACGGCAAGCATGGCTACCAGATGAACAGCATCCAGAACCTGGACAAGGACGATCCCTTCGTGCGCGCCGTGGCCGACCTGCCGATGGCACCGAAGGTGCGTTACCACTCGATCATCGCGCGCGCCAAGGCAGATGGTCCGCTGGAAAAGACCGACGACGGGCTGGTGCCCTACTGGAGCTCGCACCTTCCGCACGCGGATTCGGAGAAGGTGATCGTGTCCGGGCACAGCGTGCAGGAAGCCACGCCGGCCATCGTCGAACTGCGGCGGATCCTGCATGAAGACATGCAGGAGCACGACCGGCAGAACAAGTAACGCAAGCGTGGCGGCATCACGGCAGCAGTGCTCTGGCGGGCCGGGACACCGCCACTGAGGCATGACCGGCGTACTCAGCCTTGTCCGTGGGCCGCAGCGTCGGTGATCAGTTCGGCCACCGCTACCGGCTGCGATGCCAACGAAGCATGACTGGCGTCCAGCGTAATGCTGGCACGTGGCTGCATGCGGGCCGCCATGCGCCGCTGGTTGTCAGGGTGGATCATGTGGTCAGCGCTGGAGACCTGGTACCAGCTCGGCTTGTGTCGCCACGCCGGGTCACTGACGGCATCACCGAACGTGCTCGCCATCGGCGCCTTCTGCGTGACCGCCATCACCCGCGCCTCGTCGGCCTGCAGGTCCTGGCAGAAACTCTCGTGAAATTTGCCGGGCTGCAGCCACAGATAGCCGTCGCTGTCCGGCGCCAGATTGGCCGCCGCCTGCGGCAGCTGTTGCTCGGTAATGCCACCGGGACTCTCACCCGCATCCGGCGCGAACGCGGCGATGAACACCAGGCCGGTCACGTTGGGTTCGTTTCCGGCTTCGGAGATCACCGCGCCACCATAGGAATGACCGACCAGCAGCACCGGCCCCGGGATCTGGCGGATCATGCGCCGGGTTCGCTCTGCGTCGTCGGCCAGCGACGTCAATGGCAGTTCCACGGCATGCAGGTCGTGGAAACCCCGGCGATCGAGCTCCAGGATCACCTTGGACCAATGCGCGGCGCCACCCCAAAAACCATGAACCAGAACGATGCTTGGCTTGCTCATCTTGCAGAACTCCTCACTTGGATGGGATCGTTGCCCGACAGCCACCAGCGCTGCCTGAAGCCACCCGACCAGACTACGGATCGCCACTGCCAGCGGCGATGCACGGACTCCTGAAAACCATGCCAAGGCTCCACACCACCGAATCGCTCCAGGCCGGATCCGATGCCTTGTTTGCGATCTTCCAGTCCTCGCGCATGCACGGCGGCGACATCACCCGCCACGTCGTGCAGCCCGATGGAACCCGCATCATTGCCGAGGGGCGCGGCTGCTTCCATTTCATCGAACAGGGCACGGCACGTCTGCATGCGGATGCAGCGGTCGTGCCACTGCAGGCCGGCGAGCTGCTGTTGATGCCGCATGGCCGGACACATCGCATCGACTGTGCCGGCGAAGCTCTGCGGCCCGTCCATCTGACCACGGCATCCTTTGGATTTGACGGCCCAGGCAGCCAGTTGCTGCTTGATGCCCTGCCCGGCTGGCTGCATGTCCCCGGGGTGGACCGGATGCCAAACGGATTTCCCGCCAGCTCGGCCGATTGGGTGGCGGTTACCCTGGGCGCGATCCAGGTTGAAGCGGCCCGGCCCACCCTGGGCAGTGGGCTTATGCTGTCACGCCTGCTCGACCTGTTGTTTGTCTGGACGCTGCGCTACTGGCTGGGAACCTCCAGTCCACACAACTGCCAGCGTCTGCATGCGCTGGCCGACCCATTGATCGGGCGGGCACTGGCGTTGATGCAGGCACACCCCGCACAGGCATGGACGGTCGAGTCTCTGGCGGCAAGCCTGAATCAATCGCGCTCGAATTTCGCGCAGCGGTTCAGCCTGGCCACTGGCATGTCACCCATGCGCTATCTCGCTGGATCGCGGCTGCAACTGGCCGCAGAGCTGCTGCGCAGCGGAAACCGGCGGGTTTCTCAGATCGCCGGAGACGTCGGGTATCTCTCCGAACCGGCATTCAGTCGTGCTTTCCGCCGCGCCTTCGGTATGAGCCCGAATGCCTGGCGCCAACAGGTGGCAACGTCGCGCGAATGAGGGGAAAACCCTCATCGCCTGTACGCATCCGCCCTTCTATGCTGGCTCCACTACCCCACTGGAGGTCCGCATGAACACGCAAGAGCCCAGCCGCCACCCCAGCCCCGATCCGGCCGAGCGCGACGCCTTCTTCCCGTCGCCGTACTCGCTGTCACAGTTCACATCGGCGAAGAGCGACCTGTCCGGCGCCGACTATCCCGACGCGCGCCGCGATGGCCGCTGGAAGGTGCTGATGATCGCTGCGGACGAACGCTATCTGCCCACCGCCAACGGCCACCTGTTCTCCACCGGCAACCATCCGGTGGAAACCCTGCTGCCGATGTACCACCTGGACAAGGCCGGCTTCGACATCGATGTGGCCACGCTGTCCGGCAACGCCGCCAAGTTCGAGTGGTGGGCGTTCCCGCATGAGGACAAGGAGATCGGCGGACTGTACGACCGCTACGAAGCCCGCTTCCGCCAGCCACTGCCGTTGGATGAGGTGGTGGCAGGCCTCGATGCCGCGTCGGACTATGCAGCCGTGTTCATTCCCGGTGGCCACGGCGCCCTCATCGGACTGCCGCAGAGTCGCGCGGTAAAGGCAGCCCTGCACTGGGCGATGGCCGAGCAACGTCACATCATCACCCTCTGCCACGGCCCGGCCGCATTGCTGGCCACAGGCGTTGACGAGGCCGACGGTGGTTCGCTGTTCCGCGGCTACCGCATCTGTGCCTTCCCCGATGCGATGGACCGGCAGACGCCGGAGATCGGCTACATGCCCGGGCAGCTGCCGTGGTTCTTCGGTGAGCGCCTGGCGCAGCAGGGCGTGCAGATCGTCAACGACGGCATCGATGGCAGCGTGCTGCAGGACCGCCTGTTGCTGACCGGCGACAGCCCGCTGGCCGGCAATGCGCTGGGCAAGCTGGCCGCGCGCACGCTGCTGGACGCATTGGCCGGGCGCTGACTGGCGTGAGCGATCTGGTGCAGGCGTTGCTGGAACTGGATCGCGCCCGCTCACTGAGTGCGGTGGGCGCGGTACTGCGCGGCATCTTTGCACCGCTGGGCTACGACCGCGTGCTGGTGTTCGCCACCGGCACGGGGTTGGAACGCGGTACCCAGCGCGTGTACTGGATCGAGGGCGACTGGTTCGGCGACGGCAGCACTACCGACCTCGCGCGCTACCTGCACGCCTGTCCGGTCAATCGCCACGTTCTGGACAGTGACGCGCCGTTCTTCTGGAGCAAGCGCCAGGGCGTTCGCGGCGAACGCTATCAGGTGGTAAAGCAGCCACGTGGTGAAGGCCTGCACGGTCTGCAGGTGCCGGTGTTCGGCACCACAGGGCTGGAAGGCGCGATCAGTTTTGCCGGGACAGCGATCGATGCATCGGCCAGCGCGCGACTGCTGCTGGATGCTGCTGCAGCTGCAGCATTCCGTGCCGCACGCCGGCTTTCCGAGACGCCCACCGAGCTTTCCGGAAGTGCGTTGAGCACGCGCGAACGCGAGGTGCTGCGCTGGGTCGCCGCCGGCCGTCGCCAGGCGGAAATCGCGGCCACGCTGGGGCTTTCCGCCCGTACAGTGGAGAATCATCTGCGACGCGCGCGCCAGCGCCTGGGCGTGGCAACCACCGCGCAGGCGGTGCGTGCTGCCAGTCGGCGCGGCGAGATCGAGGACTGATCCGGGCAAGACACTTCCGGCGCTCTGGTTCGCGTGTTACACACGCCATGCGCATGTGCGCGATTGCAGAAAGCAAGGACGATGCTTATGAAACTGCAACTGGCCGCGATGGCCGCGTTGGTGATGGCAACGGCAACCCTGGCTCCGGTGGCGGACGCCAATGCCGGGGGACCGAAAGAAAATGTTTCGTGCGTGCCGGTGAAAGTGGACCACAACCGGGTCCACCAGCACTGCACGGAAACCTACACCGATGAGTTCGGCAACGTGTACGAAGCCGAGTACTGGATCGACGAGTACGGCAACCCTTACCTGCGCGACTGAGCCGGCAGGGGACTGCGCCGGGCCGCCCGCCGGGCCGGCGCGCATGCAGCAGCTGACGCTCGGGCGCATGCTCTACCCGGGGGTAGTTGCACGACACCGCGCAGATGCGCGATTGCAGACACAAGGATGATGCCCATGAAACTGCACCTGGCCTCGATGGCCGCACTGATGTTTGCCGTGGGAGCTCTCTCCACGCCGTCCCAGGCCACCGCCGGCGGTGGTGGCGGTGGTCCGGAGAACACGAACTGCGTCCGGGTCAAGATGGGGCCCTATTACCATCAACGTTGCGAAGTGACGTACTTCGACGAGGACGGCACTCCCTACATCCAGGTGTACTGGATTGACCAGAATGGCCAGTGGTACCTGCCTGCCGACTGAGCACCCATGACCTTCTGATCGCGCCCTCGCGATCCGCCGGGCGGGACCTTCACCGCCCGCCCGGCATCTTCCATCCGCCCATCCCGGCATATCGCCGACCCCACCGTCCATGGCATGCTTCATGAAACCGTTTTCATGGAATGGAGGGATTCCACGATGTTGTCGCGTTTCCGTCGCCCTGCGCTGTGTGCGCTGCTGGCGCTTGCTCTGCCCGCCGTCGCCTGGGCTGCTGCGCCGGCGCCACTGAAAGTGATGTCGTTCAATGTCCGTACCCCGGCCGATACCGAACCGGGCAAGCGCTGGCCGGACCGTCGCGATGCCATGGTCAAGGTCATCCTCGATGCACACCCGGCCGTGATCGGCACGCAGGAGCTGGTGAAGGAACAGGCCGACTTCCTGTCCGGGCATCTGCCCGGCTACCGCTGGTTCGGTGAAGGCCGCCGCGGTGGCAGCGGCGATGAACACATGGGCGTGTTCTACGACAGCAAGGTGCTGGCCATCGAGGAATCCGGCAACTTCTGGTTATCCGATACGCCCGAAGTACCCGGCAGCATCACCTGGGGCAACCTGTACCCGCGCATGGTCACCTGGGCCCTGTTCCGGCGCCTGGACGATGGCCGCCGTTTCTACTTCATGAATACCCACCTGCCCTACCGCGACGAGGACGAACCGCGCAGGGTGAAGGGTGCCGAGCTGATCGGCAAGCGCCTGCAAGCCCTGCCTGCCGACCTACCGGTGGTCCTGACCGGTGACTTCAACAGCGAGCCCGGCGGTGACACCTACAAGGCGTTCACCCGCCTGCTGCAGGACACACGCACGCAGGTGAAGGCACCGCAGGGACCACGCCTGACCTTCCACGACTTCACCGGCAAGGCCACCGTGCAGCTGGACTGGGTGCTGGTGCGGGGCTTCCATGCCCGCAGTTTCCTCACCGATGACCGCCGCATCGACGGCGTGCTGCCGTCGGATCACTTCCCGCTGGTGGTCGAGCTGGACTGGCCGACGCACTGAATCTCTGCGGCAGCCGTGGCTACCGCGGCGGCTGCCGCGACAACAGCCGGTACAATGCCAGGTGCTGGTTGCGCGCCTGGCAGATGCGGGCGCCGACAGCAAGGAACACGGCAACGCCGATCAGGCCCAGCCCCAGCATCGGATCAGGCAGTCGCAGGAAACCGATCGCAGCGGCCATCGTCGCCAGCACCAGCAGCACAACGACCGCCACCGAAAGGCCCGCGCCGGGTGGCCCCGGGTCGCCAAACAGCATGCGCTGGGTATCCCGCCTGTCATCACTCATCGTCTTTACTCCCTGGAATCTGCCCCACTAGTTACACGGCGGACACGGCTTCCGGCAGAGTCAGAAACGTCACGACTGTGACAACGTCCACAGCACACACCGCGCTACCCTGCCCCCGTTCCCGAACTGTGGAGAAAGGCATGGCACACCAGAGCCGCCTGGCCGGTTTCATCATCGATTGCGAGGGCATTCCCGCCGACGAAGGTGCCCGCTTCTGGTCCGCCGCGCTCGGCCTGCAGGCGCAGCCCGCCTATGCCGAAGACGGCGCCGAGTACGCCGACCTGCAGGGCGCGCCCGCAGGCCTGAACGTGGAGGTGCAACGCGTCAATCACCCTTCACGGGTGCACCTGGACATCGAGAGTGACGACATCGACGCCGAGGCCGACCGCCTGGAGAAGCTCGGCGCGCGGCGGATAGGCTTCGTCAAACGCTGGTGGGTGATGGAAGCACCGACCGGCCATCGCTTCTGCATCGTGCGCATGCGCGAGCGCGAGGTACCGGCCAATCGCTGGCCCTGAAAGAAGAAAGGGACGGAAGCCACTGCTTCCGTCCCCTGCGGTTACTGCACCTGCGCCACACTCGCCGGCTGCGGTGATTGACCCCAACCACCCAGCGCCTTGTACACCCCCACCACGCTGACGTTGACCTCGGACTCGGCCGCGGCCAACGCATCATCGGCTGCCAGCTGCGTACGCTGCGCATCCAGCAGGGTCAGGAAGTCCTCCGAGCCCTCGCGATAGCGGATCTGCGCCAGCGACTCGGCACGGCGTGCCGCCTGCGCCTGCTCGACCACGATCGCCAGCCGCGCCTGCTGCTTGGAATAGCGGGTCAGCGCGTTCTCGGTGTCTTCCAGTGCCAGCAGCACCGTCTGCTCATACTGTGCAGCCACGCCTTCGGCCTCGGCCTTGCTGGCACGCAGGCGTGCACGTACGGTGCCGAAATCGAAGGCCGCCCAGCTCAGCGACGGCGTCAGCGACCAGGCCTTGTTGTTGCCATTGACCAGGCCACTGGCATCGCCACCGAGGAAGCCGACGAATCCGGACAGCGACAGCCGCGGGAACAGATCCGCCGTGGCCACGCCCACCCGCGCGGTAGCGGCGGCAAGACGACGCTCGGCCACGCGCACGTCGGCGCGTTGGCGCAGCAGCTCGCGGGTATCGCCCAGCGGCAGCGCCTTGGCGAATGCCGGCACTTCGTGCGGCGCAAGCATGGCGGTCAGCGTTTCCGGACGCTGGCCCAGCAGAACCGCCAGGCGGTTGCGCGACTGCGTTTCGGCCACTTCCAGCAGCGGAATGTCGGCCTCGATCGCCTTCAGCCGCGCACGACTGCTCTGCACGTCCAGCTCGCTGCCGGCGCCCAGCTCCCAGCGTGCCTCGGTCAGCTTCTGCGTCTCGCGCAGATTGACCAGGGTGTGCTGGGCCACAGCGATGCGCTTCTGCGTGCCGCGCAGCTCGAAGTAGTTGCGTGCCACTTCGGCGGCGATCAGTACCTGTGCGTCGGCCAGGTTGGCCTGCTCGGCGTCGAGGTCGGCGCGTGCGGCTTCTGCAGCACGGCGCTTGCGGCCGAACAGATCCAGCTCCCAGCCCGCATCGAAGCCGAGCTGGTAGCTTTCACTGAACACCCGCTGCCCACCCAGCTGCGGATCGGGTTGCTTGCGGCGATCGTAGCTGCCGCCTGCGGTGACATGCGGGGCCTGGTCGAAGCGGCTCTCGACGAACACCGCACGGGCCTGGCTGACGCGGGCCACGGCCACGCGCAGGTCCAGGTTGTCCGACAGTGCGCCGTGCACCAGCTCTTCCAGCACCGGATCATCGAACTGCGCCCACCAGCTGGCCACCGGCGAGGTGGTGCTGAACACCGGCTGCTGCGCACCCTGCAGCACCACCGGATCCTGCACCGGCGCCTTGTAGTTCGGGCCGACGCTGACACAGCCTGCCAGCACCAGGCTGGAGACGGCCATCGCCAACGTGCGGATCACCATGGCAGCACCTCGCCCAGGTAGGTGAAGCTGCCGTTCGGACCTTCATGGCCGATCAGTGCCATCTGCACGCTGGAGCGCGCGCCTTCGCTGATCTCAATCTCGCCGTGGCCGCCGTTCATATCGGTTTTCACGTAACCCGGATGCACGGTATTGACCTTGATCTGGGTGCTGCGCAGTTCATGCGCCAGCGCCAGCGTCCAGCTGTTCACCGCTGCCTTGGAGGCGTTGTACGCGGGAATCTTGAAATCGTAGATGCCCGAGGTCGGATCAGCGTGCAGGGTCTGCGAGCCGAGCATGCTCGAAACGTTGACGATGCGCCCGGACTTGGCCTGCCTGACCAGTGGCAGGAAGGCCTGGGTCACCGCAACCAGTGCGTACACGTTGGTGTCGAAAGTGCGCTTCCAGGTATCCAGCGACTGTTCGGACGGCGCTTGCGCCGGGTTCTCGATCATGATGCCGGCGTTGTTGACCAGGATGTCCAGGCGCCCATGACGCTGGCGTACCTGCTCGACCGCTTCGGCGATGCTGGCGGCATCGGTCACGTCCAGCTGGATGGCTTCCACCGGCAGGCCCTCGGCCTGCAGCTTCAGCGCCTGCTCTACGGCGGTCTCGCGCTTGCGGCCGGCCAGCAGCGTATGCACGCCGGCCTGGGCCAGCTGGCGCACGGTCTCGGCGCCGATGCCGCGGGTGGCGCCGGTGACCAGCGCGATCTTGTTCTGATGAGAGTTCATGGATTCTTGCCTCGTGAGGGGGAAGCCGCCGCCGGCCAGTGACCGGCGGCGACGGGGTTCCATGTCAGTGGTGGATGGTCGGCTCGCCGTGCTGCACCAGCTGGCCACCACCGTTGCGGGTGACGAACTTGCGCAGGGCCACGTAGAACACCGGGGTGAGGAACAGGCCGAACAGGGTCACGCCCAGCATGCCGGCGAACACGGTGATACCGGTCACCGAGCGCACCTCGGCACCTGCACCGTGCGACAGCACCAGCGGTACGGTGCCGGCGATGAACGCGATGGAGGTCATCACGATCGGGCGCAGGCGCAGGCGGCAGGCTTCCAGCGCAGCTTCAACGATGCCCTTGCCGCCCATCTCCAGCTCTCTGGCAAATTCGACGATCAGGATCGCGTTCTTGCACGCCAGGCCCATCAGCACCACCAGGCCGACCTGCACGAACACGTTGTTGTCACCACCGGTCAGCCACACGCCGAACAGCGCGGACAGCAGGGTCATCGGCACGATCAGGATCACCGCCAGCGGCAGCGACCAGCTTTCGTACAGCGCGGCCAGCACCAGGAAGGCCAGCATGATCGCCACCGGGAACACGATGAAGGCGGCCTTGCCCTGGGTTGCCTGCTGGTAGCTCAGGTCGGTCCATTCGGTGGTCATGCCCACCGGCAGCACCTTGCCGGCGATCTCGGTCAGCTTGTTCATCGCCTCGGCCGAAGACAGCAGGCGCGGGTCGGCTTCACCGGCCAGATCCGCCGCCGGATAGCCATTGAAGCGCAGCACCGGGTCCGGGCCGAAGGTCTGCTTGATGGTGACCATCGAACCGATCGGCACCATCTCGCCGCGGTCATTGCGGGTACGAAGCTTGCCGATGTCCTCGACCGTTTCGCGGTACGGACCGTCCGCCTGCGCGATGACCTGCCAGGTACGGCCGAACTGGTTGAAGTCGTTGACGTAGGCCGAGCCGAGGTAGGTCTGCAGCGTGTCGAACAGTTCGGTGAGCTGCACGCCCTGTGCCTTGGCCTTGACGCGGTCGACCTCGGCATCCAGCTGCGGCACATTGGCCTGGTAGCTGGAAATCGGGAAGGCCATGCCCGGCGTCTGCGCAACGGTGCCCTGCATTGCCTGTACAGCATTCTGCAGTGCGCCGTAACCCAGGTTGCCACGGTCCTCGATGAACATCTGGTAGCCGTTGCCGTTGCCCAGGCCGAGGATCGGCGGCGGCATCATCGAGAAGGCGAAGCCTTCCTGCAGGCCGGCGATCTTCTGGTTGATCTCGGCGTTGATCTGCGCGGCGGTACGGCCATGGCGCTCGGCGAACGGCTTGAGCGGAATGAACGCCACACCGGTGTTCGGCGTGTTGGTGAACTGCAGCGCGTTCAAACCCGGGAACGAGATGGTGTGGGCCACGCCATCGGTTTCCTGGGCGATCTTGGCGACCTTGCGCAGCATTTCATCGGTACGCGCGATCGACGAACCTTCCGGCAGCTTCACACCGGCAATCAGGTACAGCTTGTCCTGGGTCGGGATGAAGCCCGGCGGCACCAGCTTGAAGATCACACCGGTACCGACCAGCAGGATCGCGTAGACCACGAACACCGCACCACGACGGCCGAGGATGCGGGCCACGCCACGCTCGTACTTCTCCGAACTGGACTTGAAGAAGCGGTTGAACGGACGGAACACCCAGCCGAACAGGCGGTCGATCAAGCGGCTCGGGCCGTCCTTCGGCGCACCATGGGCCTTCAGCAGGCGCGCGGCCAGGGCCGGCGACAGGGTCAGCGAGTTGATCGCCGAGATCACCGTGGAGATGGCGATGGTGACCGCGAACTGCTTGTAGAACTGGCCAGTGACACCCGACAGGAAGGCCATCGGCACGAACACGGCACACAGCACCAGCGCGATCGCGATGATCGGGCCGGATACCTCACGCATGGCCTGGTGGGCCGCGGCGGTGGGCGACAGGCCTTCTTCGATGTTGCGCTCGACGTTCTCCACCACCACGATCGCGTCATCCACCACGATGCCGATCGCCAGCACCAGGCCGAACAGGCTCAGCGTGTTGATCGAGAAGCCCAGCAGGTACAGCGCGGCGAAAGTACCGACCACCGACACCGGCACCGCGATCAGCGGAATGATCGACGCACGCCAGGTCTGCAGGAACAGGATCACCACCAGCACCACCAGCGCGATCGCTTCCAGCAGCGTGGAGACCACGGCCTTGATCGAGTCGCGCACGAAGATGGTGGTGTCATACACGGCTTCGTACTTCACGTCGGCCGGCATGGTCTTCTGCATCTCGTCCATCGTCGAGATGACCTGGTCGCGGATCTCCAGTGCATTGGCACCCGGCGACTGGAAGATACCGATACCCACCGCGTTCTTGCCGTCCAGCTGCGAACGCAGGGTGTAGTCACCGGCACCCAGTTCCAGGCGGGCCACATCGGCCAGGCGCACGATCTCGCCATCAACACCGCTCTTGAGCACGATGTCGCCGAATTCCTTTTCAGTCTTCAAGCGGCCCTGGGCATTGATCAGGGTCAGGAACTGGCTGTTCGGCAGTGGTTCGGCACCGAGCTGGCCGGCCGAGACCTGCACGTTCTGCTCACGCATGGCGCGCACTACGTCACTGGCGGTCAGGCCGCGCGAGGCGACCTTGTCCGGGTCCAGCCAGGCGCGCATGGCGTAGTCACCACCACCGAAGATCTGCGCGTCACCCACGCCCGGAATACGCGCCAGCGCATCCTTGACGTGCAGACGGGCGTAGTTGCGCAGGTACAGGGTGTCGTACTTGCCGTTCGGCGAGGTCAGGTGCACCACCATCAGGAAGGTCGGTGACTGCTTCTGCGTGGTCACGCCCTGCCGGCGCACGTCCTCGGGCAGGCGCGCCTGCGCCTGCGCCACGCGGTTCTGCACCTTCACCGCCGCCGCATCCGGGTCGGTGCCCGGGCGGAAGGTGACGGTCATCTGCAGCACACCGTCCGAGCCGGCGACCGACTTCAGGTACATCATGCCTTCGACGCCGTTGATCGCCTCTTCAAGCGGCGTGGCGACGGTCTCGGCAATGACCTTGGGGTTGGCGCCCGGATACACCGTGCGCACGACCACCGACGGCGGCACCACTTCCGGGTACTCGCTGATCGGCAGGATTGGAATCGTGATCAGGCCTGCGGCGAAGATCACGATCGACAGCACCGCCGCGAAGATCGGCCTGTCGATGAAGAAACGGGAAAAGTCCATGGAGGAATTCCTGGGAAAGGCGTTCGGCGGGCAACAGCCTCCCCGCCCCTCGCCGAGATGACGAAGGCAGGGAAGGCTGCTGCTGGCGCCGGCAGCTAAGCGGGGACGCGGATCAGGAGACGGCGGATCAGTGGTTCAGCGCGGCGGTGGCATCGCGGCCCGGTGCCGGCGGCGCAGCCTGCGGCTGCATCGCCACGGCCTTGGCCTGCACCGGCATGCCCGGCATGAAGACCTTCTGCACGCCGTCGATGATCACCTTGTCGCCGGCCGCCAGGCCATGCTCGACAATACGCAGGCCGTCGGCGGTGCGGCCGAGCTGGATGTCACGGCGCTGGGCCTTGCCATCCTTGTCGACCACGTACACGTACTTGCGATCCTGGTCGGTCAGAACAGCCTTCTCGTCGATCAGCAGGGCCTGGAACTGGCCGCTGCCGAGCAGCTGCACGCGGGCGAACAGGCCCGGCGTGAACTGGCGGTCGGCGTTGTCCAGCAGCGCGCGGACACGGATGGTGCCGGTGCTGCGCGCCACCTGGTTGTCGAGGAAGTCGACCTTGCCGGAGTGCGGGTAGCCCTCTTCACCGGACAGGCCAACCTTCACCGGCAGGTCGCTGTCACGCTCGCTCGGCCGCTCGCCCTTGCGCGCCATCTGTGCATAGCGCAGGAAGGTGCTTTCATCGGCATCGAAGTAGACGAACACGGTATCCAGCGAGACCAGCGTGGTCAGCACGCTGGCGCTGTCGCCGGCGGTGACCAGGTTGCCGGCGGTGACCATCGCGCGGCCGGCGCGGCCGTCGATCGGCGCACGCACCTTGGTGAACTCCAGGTTGAGGCGGGCCGCATCCAGCGCAGCCTGGGCCGCCTGTACGGCGGCACCGGACTGGTCAGCCGCAGCGCGACGCTGCTCGGCCGTCTCGGTGGAAATGGCCTGCTGCTCGGACAAGCGCTTGGCACGCTCGGATTCACTGCGGGCCAGCGTGGCCTGGGTGCGGGCGCGGGCCAGTTCGGCAGCGGCGCGATCGTACTCGGCCTGGTAGCTGCGCGCGTCGATGGTGAAGAGCACTTCGCCCTTCTTCACTTCCTGGCCTTCGACGTAGTTGACCTTGTCGATGTAGCCGGACACGCGCGGGCGCAGTTCAACGCTCTGTACCGCTTCGACGCGGCCGCTGAACTCGTCCCACTGGCTGACCTGCTTGACCAGCACCGGTGCAGCACTGACCTGCGGCGGCGGCGGTGCACCGGCTTCTTCGGCGTGGCCGCCGCTGCAGGCCGCCAGCACGGCTGCGGCGAGGATCGACACGCCGACCATCGCGATGCGATGGCCGAAACGATGTGGGGTGGAATTGGGGGAAGTCATGGCATGCATCCGTACGGAGGGGTGGTACAGCTAGATGAGAACGTGTTGCAAAAACAGGCGGCGTATCCTGCGACCTCAACCATGGTCGAGGTCAAGCGACGCCTGCGGTATCGCGCCACAGGGGAGGAACGTCCAGGTGCAGCAGGCCGCGCGGCAGTTCGGCATCACTGCTGTCGCAGCGGACGATGGCGCGGTTGTCGCGGCAGCCATCAAGCAGGGAGACCACGCGACGGCCGACCAGCAGTGAGCTGGGCCACTCGATGCAGGCATTGGCCGCGTTGGCCGGCGTACACACCGGGCTGCAGACTTCCAGCATCTGCGCGCGCACGCCCAATGCCTGGGCTTCCTGGTGCACCACCTGCGCGTACATGCGCAGCGCCGCAGTGGTGATCGAGGTTTCGCCGTAGCCCGCCCATGGCTTGGCATTGGCCGGGCTGCCGATCATCACGTAGCGGCGCGCATGCACGTTGTCCTGCAGCAGCGGCAGCAGATGACGCACTGCGTGCACGTGCGGCATCAGATCGGCCTGCATCGCGCCCAGCAGTTCATCGCCGTTGCGGTCAGTCACCCGGCCGCGACGGTAAGGGCCGCCCATTGCGGCGATCACTGCCGCCAGCGGACGCGGGCGATGCGCGATGCGTTCGGCCAGTGCGCGCGCCGAGCCGTCATCGCTGAGCGAACCCAGCAGCGTCTCCAGGCCCGGCTCATCGGCGAACTGCTCATGCAGCGCCGCCAGCCGGCCCGGGTCGCGACCGACTACCAGCACCGGGCTGCCGGCTTCCAGCAGTGCGCCAACCACGCCCTGGCCGACGGCACCGGTGCCGCCGAGGACCAGGACTTCGGGCGTCAGCATCCCATTCACGGGACATTTCCTCCCAAATCCGGGATAGTCCCGATTCGACGCAGCCGGTCGCCCTTGTGCGGGGCCAGGCGGATGGCACCGCCACGCTGCTGACGCATCGGCGCGGTAAACTCACGGAAGTCCTTGTGTACCAAGGAACTCGGGCGGACTTCAACGGTCATTGCCAGGTCCAGGGTGCTCTGGCCGGCGTTCCGGAGACGGGCAAGAATGTTGCGCAGGCTCATGGCGGACGGGCTCCAAATAACGAATGGCGCCACGATAGACCTCAAACCTTTACTTGATTAGTCCTGATTAAGGGGAATAATCATCCCGCTCCCGGTCCAATCGTTCTGTCACGATTGTCCCATCCCCGACGTCCAGGATCCCAGACCATGTCCCACGATCTCAACGAGACGCTGATCTTCGTCAAAGTGGTCGAGCAAGGCAGTTTCATTGCCGCTGCGAAATCGCTCGGCCTGCCCAAGACCACGGTCAGCCGCAAAGTGCAGGAGCTGGAAACGCGCCTCGGTGCGCGCCTGCTGCACCGGACCACCCGCCGCCTCGGCCTGACCGAAGCGGGTTCGATCTACCACGAACATTGCCAGCGCATCGCGCGCGAGCTGGAAGAAGCCGAGAGCGCGGTGAGCCAGCTGCAGTCCGGTCCGCGCGGCTGGCTGCGCTTCACCGTGCCCTACTCGATCGGCATCACCTGGATTGCACCGCTGCTGGGCCAGTTCCATGCGCAGTACCCGGAGATCCGGCTGGACATGCACATGGGCAACGAGAAGCTGGACCTGATTGCAGGTGAGGCGGACCTGGCCCTGCGCGTGGGTGCCCTGCCCGATTCCAACCTGGTGGCACGCAAGCTGGGCAGCCTGCGCACGCAGGTGTTCGCCAGCCCGGCCTACATCGAACGCTATGGTGAGCCGCTGCACCCGGAAGAGCTGCAGTTCCATCGCATCCTGGCGATGCGCAAGCCGTACCACACCGGCAACTCGCCGCGCTTCACCTGGCAGCTGGGCGAGAACGGCGGCGAGCTGCGTGACTTCCCGGTCACCCCGCTGATGACCGCCAACGACATGTCTGCGTTGAATGGTGCATTGGTGTGCGGCGAAGGCCTGCTGCTGACCGGCGATGTGATGGCCAAGCCGTTCGTCGAGTCGGGCATGGTGCGCCGCGTGCTGGCTGGCTGGACCGGGCCGGAAGTGGACTTCAACGCCGTGTTCGCCGGTGGCCGCCTGGTCTCGCCGAAGGTGCGTGCATTCGTCGACTTCCTGGTCGAGAAGCTCAACTTCGACGCCAATTACATGCTGGCGCAGTGCCCGGGCGCGAAGCTGGCGCAGCAGCAGAAGGAAAAGGAAGACGCGGCGCTGGAAAGCAGCGGCAAGCGGATCCTGGAGAAGGTGGCCGCTTCGGCCGCATGACCGGAAGCATCCACGCATGGCGTGGATCTACCGGCATTCCGTAGAGTCGAGCTTGCTCGACTGCTCTTGCGCTTCAGTCGAGCAAGCTCGACTCTACGGGCGCTATCGGTGTGCCGAGCAAGCTCGGCACCTACAGAAAATGCCGCCTGCAAGGGCGGCATTCTCGTTCCGGCAGCGTAGCTTTCGGTAGATGCCGACCTTGGTCGGCGTCGTTCGGAGAAACCGCGACCGGGAGCGCTATCGGTGTGCCGAGCAAGCTCGGCACCTACAGAAAATGCCGCCTGCAAGGGCGGCATTTTCGTTCCGGCTGCCTGGCTTTCGGTAGATGCCGACCTTGGTCGGCGCCGTTCGGAGAAGCCGCGACCGGAAGCGCTATCGGTGTGCCGAGCAAGCTCGGCACCTACAGAAAATGCCGCCTGCAAGGGCGGCATTTTCGTTCCGGCTACGCCGGAACCGTAACGCTACGCGTTACTGCTTCAGGGGAATCACGCGGATTTCGACGCGGCGGTTCTTGGCGCGGCCGGCATCGGTGCTGTTGTCGGCAATCGGGTACGACTTGCCGGCGCCCAGGGTTTCGATGCGCACGCTCTGCACGCCCTGGCCGATCAGGTACTGCGCGACCGAGTCGGCACGTTCCTTCGAAAGGCGGTTGTTGACCGCGTCACTGCCGATGCTGTCGGTATGGCCGACCACTTCGATCATGGTCTGGTTGTAGTCGCGCAGGGTGCCTGCCACGCCATTGAGCGAGCCGTAGAACTGCGGCTTCAGGGTCGCCTTGCCGAAGTCGAAGGTGATGCCGTCCGGCAGGTTCAGCATGATGTTGTCGCCCTGCCGCTGCACATCAATGCCGGTGTTGGCAGTGCGCTCGCGCAGTGCGCGTTCCTGGCGATCCTGGTACTGGCCGACCGCGGCGCCGCTGAGCGCGCCGATACCGGCGCCGATCAGCGCATGCTGACGACGCTCCGTGGCGCTGTCACCGGTCAGCAGGCCGGCGGCTACGCCGATGGCGGTGCCGATCAGCGCGTTGCGGCCGGTGCGGTTCTGCTGCTCGGTCGGGTTTCCGTACTGGTCACTCTGTACGTAGGAGCCGCCGGTGGCGCAGGCCGACAGGACGGCCGCACTCATCAGGGCCAGTGCGACGTTGCGGGTGGTGTTGCGGATCATGAGGTTCTCCTTGGTTTCCGGTCGGCCGGCGGCCTGCGGGCGCAAAGAGAATAAACAGCCCGATGCGATGCCGGAATGATGATCGGGCACACCGACAGGGCCGCGTTCAGCTAACTGACCGGATCGCTCAGCCCGCACTTTACCCCGCCCCCGACTGGCGGTAAGCCGCCAATGCGGCGTCGCGGCCCGCGGCCAGGTCCACCAGCGGCGTACGCGGATAGCCCGGGGCATGCGCGGCCAGCAGCAGCGGATGCTGCCAAGGCGCGAAGCGCGCCTTCACCGGCAGCGCGGCCAGTTCGGGCAACCAGCGGCTGATGTAGCGGGCCTGGGGGTCGAACTTCTCGGCCTGGGTGACCGGGTTGAACACACGGAAGTAGGGCGCGGCATCGGCACCGGTCCCGGCCACCCACTGCCAGCCCATCGTGTTGTTGGCCAGGTCGGCATCGACCAGGGTGTCCCAGAACCAGCGCGCGCCATGCAGCCAGTGCGCGCGCAGGTGCTTGCACAGGTAACTGGCCACGATCATCCGCACCCGGTTGTGCATGTAGCCGGTGTGCCACAGCTCGCGCAGGCCTGCATCGACGATCGGCACGCCGGTGTTGCCGCGCTGCCAGTCGTGCAGCTGCGCGGCACTCGGTGTGGCCCACGGGAAGCGATTGAAACGCGGGTTGAGGTTGTCGGTCGGCGTCTTCGGGAAGTGATGCAGCAGGTGGTAGGCGAAGTCACGCCAGCCCAGCTGGCGCAGATAGCTGTCGATGTCGGCGTCGGTACCGGCACTGCGCAGGCCTTCCAGCACATGGGCAATGCGCCACGGTGCGATCTCGCCGAAATGCAGGTGCGGCGACATCCGCGAGGTGCCCACGCGATCTGGCAGGTCACGCTGCTCGCGGTAGCCGCGCAGCGCACCGTCCTCGAACACGGACAGCGCTTCCAGCGCACCGGCTTCACCCGGCTGCCAGTGCTCCCAGAAGCCGGTATCCCAGTCCAGCGTCGGTGCCAACTGGAGATCATCCAATGCCAGGCTGTCGACCGCGTGCGTCGCCAATGCTTCCGGTGCGGCCTGCAGCGCGGGCAGGCGCCAATGACTGAGTACATTGCGCCAGTACGGCGTGAATACCTTGTACGGCTGACCCTGCTGGGTGGCGATATCCCACGGCTCGAACAGCAGGCTGCCATTGCAACTCTGTGCGTCGATGCCCTGCTCGCGCAACGTGCGCTTGATGGTGGCGTCGCGTGGCTGGGTGGCCGGTTCGTACTTGCGGTTCCAGTACACCGCCCCGGCGCCGGTCTGCTCGATCAGCAACTGCAGGGCCGGCAGGCTGTCACCACTGCGCAGCACCAGCGACGAACCGCGCACGCGCAGGTCGGCGTCCAACGCGGCCAGTGAACGGTGGCGCCACGCATCGGAGGCGGCACCCGGCACCCACTCACCCTCTTCGTGGGGCGCATGGATGTAGATCGGCACCACGTCGTGACCGGCATCCAGCGCGGCCTGCAGGGCCGGATTGTCCTGCAGCCGCAGATCACGGCGGAACCATACCAACGCTACCGACACAGACACCGCCTTCGTTGTTGAAGGCGGACATGATAGCCAGCGGCGGTGAAGGCGCTGCACGCAGACGCCGTCTGCTAGGCTGCTGGGCCGCTCCTCGTTGGACCCCGCCATGGATGATCTGTACGCCTCATTCGCCCGCTTCGGGCTGCTGCGGGCCCAGTACGAAGGTGACTGGCAGGGACCGTTCCCGTTACCTCCGGTGCTGGCGCGCTTCTACGCGCAGGTGGGACCGCTGGGTCATGAGATCAATGCGAAGGTGGGCAACTCCGGAATCACCATTCCGGGCCTCGATGTCTGGATACCGCCGCTGCGACGCGTGTGGAGTCACCAGGCCGGCTATCGCTGGCATGGCATCAGCGGCGATCCGATCGACAACTGGCCATCGAACTGGCTGGTGATTACCGATCGCGGCGCCGATCCGTTCATCCTCGACCTGGATGACGGCCGTGTGCTGTTCAGTCACCACGGTGCGGGCCTGCTGGATGCCGGCGAGGTCACTACCGATGTGCCGACCTTGATGGCGGCTCTGGCTGCTGCAGGCACGGTGTACCTCGATGCAGGCGACGACCTCTACAACGACGATGACGATGGCGGTATCCGTCCTGAACACCAGGAGGCAGCCGTACAGGCGGTGGCCCGGGTACTGGGCGACCGCCTGCAGGCCGAGTCGTTCATCGAGACGTTGCTGGACTGAATCCACGCATGGCGTGGATCTACTTTTCGAAGCGCTTCATCGCTTCGCTGATCAGTACCCGCGCCTCGGCGGCGTTGCCCCAGCCATTGAGCTGCACCGGGTTGCGTCCCGCCGGCAGGTCCTTGTAGACCCGGAAGAACGCCTCGATGCGCTGACGCTCGACCTCCGGCAGATCCTTCAGGTCGCGGATGCTGGCGTAGGTCGGGTCGACCTTGTCGGTGGGCACGCCGATGATCTTCTCGTCGTGCTCGCCGCCATCGATCATCTTCAGGTAACCGATCGGCCGGAAGCGCACGATCACGCCCGGATGCAGCGGTTCACGGGTCAGCACCAGCGCGTCCAGCGGATCGTTGTCGCCGGCCAGAGTGCGCGGCATCGAGCCGTAGTTGGCCGGATAGGCGACCGGCATCGACTGGAAGCGGTCCACATGGACCAGGCCGTCTTCCTTGATCTCGTACTTGGTGAAGCTGCCGGCCGGAATCTCCACCGCCAGATTCACCTCCTGTGGGGCCTGCTTCGGCTGGGCCACCAGGAACGGATGCAGTACGGTATCGGCAGCGGTCACCGCACTGGCCAGCAACAGCAGGGCGGCACCGATGGCGGCGAGCGGAAGGATGCGCCGGGGCGTGATCATATGCGTCTTCTCACTCCCAGCAGCGGTCGGCACGACCCTTGGCGGTCTGTGCACGCGGGCAGTCGCGTGGCCTGATGCGACCTTCGGTCAGCTCCGTGCGCTGCTTGCCACCCTTGGCATCACGGCGCAGTTCGAAGGCATCGTAGAGACGGCCGGTCACCGTGCGTGCTTCATAGCGCAGGTGCTGCGGGTCGATGTTCAACACCTGGAACAACTGGGTGTCCTCGGCCACCGGATCCATCGTCCTGCGGGCTTCGTCGGAAAGGCGGTACTGCTTCGGCCCGGCCACGGTCACCACGTACTGCGGCGTGGCGGCCTGCCCTTCACCGCGACGGCCATAGGTGTGATCGTGGCCCTGCAGCACCAGGTCGACGTTGTGGCGGCGTACCACCGGCAGCAGCACGTCACGCAGCGCAGCGTTCTCGCGGCCTTCGCGGGGTGAGTAGAACGGCTGGTGCAGCAGCACGATGGTCCACGGCTGCGGGTTGCCGGTCAGAACCTTGTCCAGCCACTGTGCCTGCGCCTTGGCGGTACCCAGGTCGAGTGCCGAGGTGCCATCGACCACCGCCACGCGTACACCCTGCGCATCGAACCAGTAGCTGGTCTGCTGCGCGGCGGTGGCGCCGTTGCCCGGCAGCGCGAAGGTGACCGGCCAATGCTTGCCCAGCACGCGCCGCTCCTGCGGGGTATCCTCGAATTCCTCGAAGTACTCGTGGTTGCCGATCGCCGGGGCCAACAGCGTTTCCTGCGCCAGCCAGCCGGTGGCAGCAAACCACTCGCCCCATTCGCTGTCATCCATGTTGTCGCCGCCGCTGACCAGGTCACCGGCGAACAGGCTCATGCGTGCCTGCGGTGCGGCCTTCTGCGCGGCGCGCACTACACGGCTGACATGGCTGACGTTCTTGTTCTGGGTATCACCGAAGTACAGCAGGGTCAGCGGCTGATCGGCCGCGGCCAGCGTGCGCAACTGGTTCCAGGCGCTCCAACTGCCGTTGCCCTGCACGCGGTAGACGTACTGGGTATCCGGCTGCAGGCCGCTGATGTCCGCGCGATGATGATGCGACAGCCCGTTCTCGGTCTGCAGCGCGCGGGTCGTTGCGCGCACCTGGCGGATGCCCTCGATCGCCGGCGAATCCCCGGCGAGGGCAATCTCGAGCAGCGGTGCCTGCACGCTGCCGTCAGTACGCCAGGCCACGGCGAAACCGTGGCTGGGATCCACCGCCGGCGAGGCGACGATGCGATCCGGCACCGGCGTCGCTGCGTAGTGGCGGCTGCCCGCTGGCACCTGGGTGTTGGGTTCGGCCGCTGCGAACGACAGCGACGGCAGTGCCAGCAGCAGGCCCAACGCCAGCGTGCGCATCACGCACTGCCGGCTCATGCGCCACACTCCAGCGGCAATGCCAACTGCTTGGCGATGCTCTCCCAGTCGAACGCCACCACGCCCCGGTCGTCATGCACTGCATACAGTGCGCCGTGCGGGAAGCGCGCACTGGGTTGCTGCATCATCCAGATGCCGTCGGTGTTGGCCACGGTATTCCCCTGGAACGCGCCCACCGGCTTCAGCGTGTGCCGGTCGAACAGATGGAACACGCTGCGCTGCTTGCCCTGTTCGGTGGTGATCCACCAGCCGTCCTTGCCGCAGGTACGCAGGGTCACACCTTCGGCCTGCGCCTTGAACACGTCGCGACCGAATGTGGTGCCGGTGAAGCGTCCAGCAAGGGTGTAGACCTTGAACTCGCTGGCGTAGCTTTCATCCTCTTCGGCGATCAGCAGGCGATCATTCTCCGGGTCGCCCCAGATCGACTCGACCACGCGCAGCGCACCGGCTTCGCTGGTGTCACCGATGCTGGCCACCAGCTTCGCCTCGACCTTCGCACCGTCGCGGGTCACGTGGTACTGGCGCACGCGCTTGTCCAGCTCGGCCAGCGGCGGCAGGATGTCACGCCCCTGCGCATCCTCGCCGTTGTCCCAGGAGTCGGTGACGTAGACGCTGTAGCCATCGGCACGGCGGTCGACCCACAGCCCATACGGCTTGCGCAGGTCGTCCGCAGCGAACGTCGCCAGCGGCGCGAAGTCCGGCAGGCTCAGCACCTGCACGCGGTGATTGTCGCGCTCCACGATCCACAGCAGGTCGTCGATTACCGCGATGCCGTTTGGGCGGTCGAACTGCCCCGGTGCGGAGCCGCTGCTGCCGACGTCACGCAGGTGCTGGCCGGTGCTGCCGTCGTAGACCACCAGCTTGTCGGTGGCCTTGGCGGTGGCGATCAGCCACAGCGCGCCGTCCGGCGCGCGCCAGGCCGCCGGCGAGTCGATGTTGTCGGCCGGGGTCATCGGTGACAGGAAGGCTTCGGCGATGGTGGTCACCGTGCGCGCGCCCCCGGCTTTCGCTGCCGTAGGGGCCGCGGCCGGATCGTTGCCGGTCGCCGGCGTGCAGCCGGCGGCCAGGGTCGCCGCGAGCGCGACCGCCAGGACGTTGATGCCACGCCCCATCACAGTGCCACCTTCAGGCCGAGCGCGTAGGTACGACCGTATTCTTCCATCTGCAGGGTGCGCGAGCGCGTGCCCTGGTACAGCTCAAGCGGCTTGTCCAGCAGGTTCTGTGCTTCGAAATACATGCTCACCCGCGGGGTGAACTTGTAGTCCAGCGAGAAATCGAGCTGGGTGTTCGGTGCAACGTAGATGTCGAACGCCCGGCCCTTGCCGATGCTGTCCAGGTACTCGCTGCGGTATACCGCCGCCAGGCGTGTACTCACACCGTACTTTTCATAGCCGATGTGTGCGCTGTAGACATGCTTGGAGGCGCGCGGCAGTGTGAAGTCCTCGCCTGCACGGTCCTTGATGCCGGCATCGAACTTGGTATCCAGCCAGGTGCCACTGGCACCGACCAGCAGGCCATCCAGGCCGTCCGGCAGGAAGGCCAGCTGCTGCTGCCAGTTGAATTCCGCACCGCGCACGGTGGCCTTGCGGCCATTGATCGGCTGGGTCACGTCAAAGCCGCCATAAGCGGGATCATTGGTCCGCACCGTTTGCACGATGTAGCCATCGATCGACTTGTGGAACAGGCCAAGTGAAACGATACCGGTGCTGCCGATGTACTTCTCCACCGACAGGTCGATGTTCTTCGACTCGTACGGATCCAGTTCCGGATTACCCAGGCGCACTTCCTCGTCGCCGCGGCTGTAGCCCACGCGCGGCGAGATGTCACCGAAGGACGGGCGCGATACGGTCTTGTTGGCCGAGGCGCGCAGCACCCAGTCATCGGCCGCGTCGTAGCGCAGGTGCAGGCCCGGCAGCACGTTCGTGTAGCTGCTGTTGGCCACCCTCGGGGTGACGGTGAAGCTGCGGCCGTTGGAGGCCACGTCCACCTGATTGCCGACCGCCTTGAACTGGGTGTTTTCCACGCGCACACCGCCGATGATGCGCAGCGCGCCCACGTCCCAGGTGCCCATCGCATAGCTGGCGAAGATGTCTTCGCTGGCCACGTAGTCCTCTTCCAGCGATGTCATCGCGTTGCCACCGGCATCCTGGGGACGGGCGCTGTACTGGCCGCCATTGGCCGCCCAGAAGGCACGCATCGCGGCCGAATCCATGCCGTCACCGAGGTTGCCGTGGCGGTGCTCCGGCGAGGAGGTGCTCCAGCTCGACAGCGCCACCTTCGGGCCGACACGCAGTTCGCGCTCGTCCACATTCACGTCACGGTCGCGCCAGCGACCCAGCAGGCCGAACTTGATGCTGCTGCTGTCGCCGTCGAAGCGCACGTTGACCTGCGCGCTGTGCTCCTTGTCGTTGACCTGCTTGGGTGAGAGCACGAAGCGGTCGAACGCGTAGTTGCTGTTGTCCAGCCACTGCGGGTTGTCGAAACTGTAGCTGGGCAGGCGGCTGCTTTGGTCCAGGGTGCCGTTGAAGGCCTTGCCGTTGAGCTTGAAGCGCGCCTCCATCTCGTCGTTCACGCGCTCTTCGGTACGGCTGTAGCCGATCCGGTAATCGACCACGGCGTTGGTCAGCTTGTTCTCGCCACCGAGACTGGCCGCGAAGGTGTTCTCCTTCTTGGTGCGGTAGCGCATGCGCTTGTCGATGGAATCTTTCGGCATTCCATCCAGGCGGTACTGGTCGGTGCCGGTCTTGACCATCTTCGCGTCGTCGAAGTTGAAGATCACGCGCTGGCGGGTCTCCGCATCGTCGAACTGGCTGTACAGCGTGCGCAGGTAGTACTTGCTGTCTTCATTCGGGCGCCAGTCGAGGTTGAGGTTGGCACCGATGCGCTTGCGCTCGATCTCGTACTTGCGGTGCTGCAGGTTGATCGCGGTGACATCGCCGGGGACGGCATCGTCCTTGCCGTCATACTCCACTTCGGTGTTGTCCGACTCGAACCTGCGCTTCTGGTAGTTCACGCCCAGCGCCACACCGAAGGTGTCGTTGAACACCTCGCTGTAGTTGAAGGCGGCCTTGGGGCTGGTCTCGCCGGACAACTGCTGGTGGCTGCCTTCGATCTTGCCACGCAGGCTGCGACCGTCACGGTCGAAGGCCGAGGCCGATTCCACCAGCACGGCGCCGCCGATGGCATCACCGGGCATGTCCGGGGTCGGCGACTTGACCACGCGCAGGCGCTCGGTGGAGTCGGACGGGATCACGTCCAGCGGTGCGGCGCGGCTGGAATCCTCCGGCGTACCGATGGCGATGCCATCCACGCTGACGCTGTTGAGGTTGGCGTCCAGACCGCGGATGACCACGAAGCGCCCCTCGCCCTGGTCGCGGGTCACGCTGATGCCCGGCAGGCGCTGCAGCGACTCGGCCACGTTCTTGTCCGGGTACTGACCCAGGGCATCGGAGGACACCGCATCCTCGATGGCGTCGCTGCTGCGCTTGAGGTCGACCGCGCGGATCTGCGATTCGAGCTGGGCGCGCACTTCGATGCGGTCCAGGTCGACCGCATCAGCGGCCACGGCGCCGGTGGCGGCTACCGCCTGCTGCCCGGCCGCCTGCAGCGGGGCTGCGGCCCCCATCGCCAGGGTCAGGGTGATGGCAACGGCCAACGGAGTCTTGATATGCACTGGGAATCCCCATTCCTGTTAAGAATGGGTCTGCACGGTATGTCCGCAAGGTTGCATGGCCGTGACATGCGCCTGCACATTTCATGTAAGGACGCTCCAGGCCAGGTTTGGGTTCGGCCCGCCAATCCGGCAAAATGGCGCCCTCTCTCCTTCTCCCCCCTTCCGACCATGAAGATCGTCGAAGTGCGCCACCCGCTGGTGCAGCACAAGATCGGCCTGATGCGCAACGCTGCGCTCAGCACCAAGGATTTCCGCGAACTGGCCAACGAGCTGGGTACGCTGCTGGCCTACGAGGCCACCGCCGACCTGGACACCGAGCCGCACACCCTGCCCGGCTGGGCCGGCCCGGTCACCGTGCAGCGCATTGCGGGCGCCAAGATCACCGTGGTGCCGATCCTGCGCGCCGGCCTGGGCATGCTCAGCGGCGTGCTGTCGCTGATCCCGGCGGCCCGTGTCAGCGTGGTCGGCCTGCAGCGCGATGAGGAAACCCTGCAGCCGGTGCCCTACTTCGAGCGTCTCACCGGCCGCCTGGAAGAGCGCGACGCGCTGATCCTGGACCCGATGCTGGCCACCGGCGGCACCCTGATCGCCACCATCGACATGCTCAAGCGGGCCGGTGCCCGCCGCATCAAGGGCATCTTCCTGGTGGCCGCGCCGGAAGGCATCGAGGCGGTCAAGGCCGTGCACCCGGACGTGGAGATCTACACCGCGGCCATCGATGCCCAGCTCAACGACAAGGGCTACATCCTGCCGGGCCTGGGCGATGCCGGTGACCGCATCTTCGGTACCCGCGTCGGCTGATCCGAAGAACCGGGGTCAGAGCCCTTTCGCCGCGAAAGGGGTCTGACCCCAACAGCGCAGGCCATCGCGGCCGCGTTGCGATTCTTCACGTGCTCTTGGCGCCGGGAAGCGAATGCTCCGCGCACCCGCCACCCTTGGAGCTCCCGATGAAAGCCTCTTTCCTGCTGGCCGCCGTCCTGCTGGTCGGCCTGCCCCTGGCTGCCAATGCCACCACTCCGCAGCAGCAGCGCATGGCCGACTGCTCGGCCAAGAACAAGGGGCTCAAGGGCGACGCCTACAAGACCGCGCAGAGCTCCTGCCTCAGCGGCCACGCCGCCGACGCCAAGCCGGTCAATACGCAGCAGGAACGCATGCGCAAGTGCAACGCTGACGCGGGCGCCAAAAAGCTGGCCGGTGATGCGCGCAAGACCTTCATGAGCAGCTGCCTGAAGGCCTCGTAGCAATCACGTCCGGGTAGAACGCCATCCACGCATGGCGTGGATCTACCCGCACACGAAGGCCGGGCATTGCCCGTAATGCTGTTCACTTAAGCGGTGCAGCCTTGCGATCGACGGGATAACGGGTTTTGGAGATCTTCACCGTCCTCGGAGTTGTTGGCCGGGGACGGTGCTCCAGGAAGAGGCTGGCGACGCCGGAT
>NZ_JCAFWP010000016.1:0-95393 GCF_059295135.1 Stenotrophomonas sp. INTA L402-1 | reverse complement strand
AGATGTGTATAAGAGACAGGGCTCTTCAACAGCAGTCGAGCAAGCTCGACTCTACAGATATGCGAAAACACGAAGGACCTCCGCCATGAAACGACTGATCCTGCTCACCGCCTGCACCCTGGCCCTGGCTGCCTGCAGCAACCCCGAGGAAGAGCGCAAGGCGCAGGAAGCCGCCGCAGCCGCCGTGCAGGCACAGAAGGAAGCCAAGGCCGAAGACGTGGCCAAGCAGTACGACATGGCCGTGGCCGCACAGGACTGGGAGCGTGCGCGCCTGCATGGCGCCTCGCTGCTGGACCAGTACAAGGACACCGCCGCCGCCGAGCGCATCGCCGCCGGCTTCGACGAGGTCAAGGCCAAGGGCGATGCTGCGCGCGACCTGCGCCGCATGCAGGCGCTGTGGCAGTACAACCAGATCCCGGTGGGCAACAAGGGCAACCAGGTCTCGGCGCAGATCTACAGCAAGGAACGGGTGGACGTGGATGGCAGCGGTGCCAAGCCGGTGCAGCTGGTGTTCCGCGATCATCCGGAGTGGAAGCGGCATGCCTACCTGGTGCTGCAGGCCGGCGATTTCCGTTGCCCGCAGTGCACGGTGAAAGTAACCGTGGACGACGGCAAGCCGATTTCCATGGCGGCCTGGCGCCCGAAGACCGATGAAGCCATCGCGCTGTTCATCACCGACCAGAAGGCGCTGTGGAAGCTGGCGCGCAAGGGCAAGTCGATCAGCATCGAGTTCCCGGTCAAGGCCGGCGGCACGCGTACTGCCGTGTTCGAAACCGGTGGTGTCGACGCCAGCCGCATGCCGCAGTGGTGGCAGTGAAGGTTGCGGCGGGCAGCGCAGTGCACGCGTTGTCCGCGATCCGGCACTGGGTGTTCGACATGGACGGCACACTGACGGTGGCCGTGCATGACTTCGCCGCGATCCGCCGCGCGCTGGAGATCGCCGCGGAGGAAGACATCCTCGACCACATCGCGGCGCTGCCGGATGCACCGGCGCAGGCCAAGCGTGAGTGGCTGCTGGATCACGAGCGCACGCTGGCCGAGGACGCGCTGCCGGCACCGGGCGCGGTGAAGCTGCTGCGCGCGCTGGCGGCGGCGGGCTGCCGGCTGGGCATCCTGACCCGCAACGACCATGCGCTGGCGAAGCTGACCCTGGACGCGATCGGGGTCGGGGCGTTGTTCGACGATGCCGACATCATCGGCCGCGATGAAGCGGTGCCCAAGCCGTCGCCGGATGGCCTGCAGCAGCACCTGCAGCGTTGGGGCATCGCGGCGGCAGAGGCGGTGATGGTGGGAGACCACGCCTACGACCTGGAGTGCGGCCGCGCCGCGGGCACGCACACCGTGCTGGTTAATCTGCCGGAGAACCCGTGGCCGGGCAGTGCCGACTGGCATTTCGCCGATTGCCGCGACCTGTTGGCCGCCTGGCAGCAGAAGGGGTAGTGCCGGCCGCTGGCCGGCAGTGTCGACCAAGGTCGACACCTACCAAGGCACAGGGTGTCGACCAAGGTCGACACCCACCGAGCGGGTGCGCGGGCAGTTCGTTTACGCGCCCAGCGCGTAACCGAACTGCTGCTTGAACTGCTCGTTGAACTCGTCAAAGGTGAAGCGCTGGTTCTGCGTGCCCGGGTGCTCCACCTTCAGCGCGCCCATCAGGTTGCCCATGCGGCCGATGGTCAGCCAGTCGTAGCCCTTCTGGATGCCGTAGATCAGGCCGGCGCGGAAGGCGTCGCCACAGCCGGTCGGGTCGACCACGCGGCGCTCGTGCGCCGGCGGGATGTCGTAGCTCTTTTCCGGGGTGTGGATGACCGCGCCCTTCGGGCCACGGGTGGTGATGTAGGCCTTGACCCGGCTGACGATCTCCTTCTCGTCCCAACCGGTGCGTTCCTGCAGCAGGTTCGACTCGTAGTCGTTGACCACCACGTAGTCGGCCTGCTCGATGAACTCGCGCAGCTCCGGGCCGTTGAACAGCGGCATGGCCTGGCCCGGATCGAAGATGAACGGAATGCCGTCTTCGTGGAATTCCTGCGCGTTCTGGATCATGCCTTCGCGGCCGTCCGGGCCGACCAGGCCCAGGGTCACGCCCGGCACGCCACGCACGTGGTTTTCGTAGGAGCGCATCATCGCGCCCGGGTGGAAGGCGGTGATCTGGTTGTTGTCGTGGTCGGTGGTGATGAACGCCTGCGGGGTGAACAGCTCATCGATCACGCGCACGCGCGACAGGTCGATGCCCAGGCCGTCGAAGTATTCGCGGTACGGGCCGAAGTCCGAACCCACGGTGCCCATCGGGATCGGCTGGCCGCCCAGCAGGTGCAGGTTGTAGGCGATGTTGCCGGCGCAGCCGCCGAACTCGCGGCGCATGCGCGGGACCAGGAAGGACACGTTCAGGATGTGCACCTTGTCCGGCAGGATGTGATTCTTGAACTGGTCCGGGAACACCATGATGGTGTCGAAGGCAAGAGAACCACAGATCAGAGCGGACATCGATGTAAGCCTATGCGGTGAATTTTGGGGTGGGCTGGCCCGGTTCGGCGGGCAAGCAAACGGCGCCCTTGGGCGCCCGACGGCGCAAAGGTTACCCGCTGGTGCCGCTCAGGGCCAGAACCGGGTGAGACCCGATCAGGCCGAAAGCCTGTGAAGACGCGGGTTCAGCTAGTTTTTTCCTTGCTCGGCGGCAGGCGGGTTGCTAGGCTTGTCGGCCTCGATTTCTGCCCATTTTTTCGCCATCCCGCGGCGGGCACGACACCCCTCAGGACTCCTTCCTCAGATGTTCAAGAAACTCCGTGGCATGTTCTCCAACGACCTGTCCATCGACCTGGGCACGGCCAATACCCTCATCTACGTGCGCGGGCAGGGGATCGTGCTGAACGAGCCATCGGTCGTGGCCGTGCGTCAGGACCGTGCCATTGGTGGTACCCGCTCGGTGGCAGCCGTAGGCGCCGAAGCCAAGCAGATGCTTGGCCGTACCCCGGGCCACATCACCACCATCCGCCCGATGAAGGACGGCGTCATCGCCGACTTCACCTACACCGAGGCGATGCTCAAGCACTTCATCAAGAAGGTGCACAAGTCGCGCGTGCTGCGCCCGAGCCCGCGCGTGCTGGTCTGCGTGCCGGCCGGCTCGACCCAGGTCGAGCGCCGCGCGATCAAGGAATCGGCCGAGGAAGCCGGTGCCCGTGACGTGTTCCTGATCGAAGAACCGATGGCCGCTGCGATCGGCGCCGGCATGCCGGTCACCGAAGCCCGTGGCTCGATGGTCATCGACATCGGCGGCGGCACCACCGAAGTTGCGGTGATCTCGCTCAACGGCATCGTCTATTCGGCCTCGGTCCGCATCGGCGGCGACCGCTTCGACGAGTCCATCACCAATTACGTGCGCCGCAACCACGGCATGCTGATCGGTGAAGCCACCGCCGAGCGCATCAAGGTCGAGCTGGGCTGCGCCTACCCGCAGGCGGAAGTGATCGAGATGGAAATCTCCGGCCGCAACCTCGCCGAGGGCGTGCCGAAGATGATCAAGATCAGCTCCAACGAAGTGCTCGAGGCCCTGCACGAACCGCTGTCGGGCATCGTCAGCGCGGTCAAGCTGGCGCTGGAGCAGACCCCGCCGGAACTGTGCGCCGACGTCGCCGAGCGCGGCATCGTGCTGACCGGTGGTGGCGCCCTGCTGCGTGACCTGGACCGCCTGATTTCCGAGGAAACCGGCCTGCACGTGCAGGTGGCGGACGATCCGCTGACCTGCGTGGCCCGCGGCGGTGGCCGTGCGCTGGAGCTGGTCGACATGCACGGCAACGAGTTCTTTGCGCCGGAATAAGCCGTCCCGGCTGCCTGCGCCCGCAGCGCCCCTCCGGGGTGCGGCCCACCATGAGGGTAGGCCGGCACCGGCGGGGCGTCCGCGTGTTTCCCTTCCGCCTTCTGCCAGTTGAATCGTTGCCGTGCCGCCCTACGCCGGACCTCCCGTTGCTTCCCGATCCGGTGATGCCGCCAGCCCGCTGCGTCTGCTGGCTTATCTCGCACTGGCCATCACCCTGATCGTGCTTGACGACCAGGCCGGCTGGCTTGCGCAGCTGCGCGGGCAGGCCAACAGCCTGGTGCAGCCGGTATGGGCACTGGCGGGACTGCCGGGCAAGCTCGGCAACCAGGTCAAGGACTCGGCGGCCAGCCACGGCCAGCTGGTCAACGAGAACCGTGAACTGCGCAACCAGCTGCTGCTGGCCAACGCCCGCCTGACCCGCCTGCAGACCGCCGCGTTGGACAACGCCCAGCTGCGTGAACTGCTGAACGTGGCCGAGCGCAGTGGCCTGGACGTGCAGCTGGCGCCGATCCTGGACATCGACCTGGATCCGGTGAAGCAGCGCCTGGTGCTCGACGCCGGCAGCCGCGAAGGCGTGCACGTCGGCCAGGCGGTGATCGATGCCGGCGGCCTGATGGGCCAGGTGATCAGCGTCACTGGCGGTACCTCCACCGTGCTGCTGCTGACCGACCCCGACCATGCCGTGCCGGTGACGGTGGCCCGCAACGGCGTTCGCCTGATCGTCTACGGCCGCGGCGACAAGCTGGAACTGCGCGACATCCCGCTCAGCGCCGGCGTGGAAGTGGGCGATGAGATCGTCACCTCCGGCCTCGGTGGCCGCTTCCCGGCCGGCTTCCCGGTCGGCACCATCACCGGCCTGCGTCCGGACGATACCCATGCCTTCCTGGTCGGCGAACTGAAGCCGGCGGCGCAGCTGGATCGCGGCCGCGACGTGCTGCTGCTGCGCCCGGGTGCAGCAATTCGCTTGCCTGCGGCCAGCGAACTGCCGCCGACTGCACCTTCGGTGCAACCGGCCCCCGCATCCTCCCTTACCCCCGCGCCTTCGGCGCGCCCCCTTGAGCCGACTGCACCTTCGGCGCAACCGGCCCGCGCATCCTCCCTTACCCCCGCGCCTTCAGCGCGCCCCCCTCAACAAGAGGGGGGCTCTCCACCCGATGCTGGGTCGGCGACGGTAGTGCCGGCCGCTGGCCGGCAACCGACTCCGTCTTCGACGAAGCCGGTTGCCCCCGCATCCTCCCTTGACCCCGCGCCTTCGGCGCGCCCCCTTGAACAACAAGGGGGCTCCACTCCAGCCAGCTCCACGGTAGTGCCGGCCGCTGGCCGGCAACCGCAACCCACCCGGCCGCAGCCGGAGGCCCAGCGATGAGCCGCCTGCGCGACAACCCGTGGGTGCTGCCGGCCAGCCTGGTGGTGGCGCTGCTGCTGGGCCTGCTGCCGTTGCCGGCGCTGCTGCAGCCGCTGCGCCCGTATTGGCTGGCGCTGGTGCTGGCCTATTGGGTGATTGAAGCGCCTGAGCGTGTCGGCCTGGGCGTCGCTTTCGCCAGTGGCGTGATCGCCGATCTGCTGTACGGCGGTGTACTCGGCGAACAGTCGCTGCGGCTGGTGATGCTGGCCTTCATCCTGCAGCGCTTCCGCGCCCGCATCCGCTTCTTCCCGATGTCCCAGCAGATGCTGGCCATCGGCGGCCTGCTGTTCAACGACCGCATCGTCAGCGCGCTGGTCCACATCGTGGTGGATGAGCCGACGCTGCCCTGGTCGTACTGGTGGGCGCCATTGCTGGGCATGGGTTTGTGGCCGCTGGTGTTCGTGCTGCTGGACGCGGTGCGCTTCGGCAAGCGCGGGCGCTGAGCCATGATCCCGCGCCGCCAGGTCAAGAACCCGCACGCCGAAGCCGAACAGTTCCGCCGCCGTGCGGCGCTGGGCTTCCTGGGGGTGCTGGTCTGCCTGCTGGGCCTGGGCGGCTGGTACTTCAAGCTGCAGGTGCTGGACCACGACGTCTACGCCACGCGCTCGGAAGCCAACCGCATCAAGCCGCGGCCGGTGGTGCCCGGGCGCGGCATGATCTACGACCGCAACGGCCGCCTGCTGGCCGAGAACGTGCCGGCCTTCCGCCTGGACGTGACCCCGGACAAGGTCAAGGACATGGACGCCACCCTGGAAGGGCTGGCGAAGATCATCAGCATCAGCCCGGAAGAACTGGAAGCGTTCAACAAGTCGCGCAAGGCGCGCCGCAAGTTCCTGCCGGTCACGCTGAAGCTGCGCATGAGCGACGAGGAGATGGCACGCTTCGCCGTCGACCGCTGGCGCTTCCCCGGCGTCGAGCTGGAACCCTATCTGACCCGTCGCTATCCCTATGGCGATCTGTTCGCACACATCATCGGTTACGTCGGCCGCGTCGATGACAAGGACCTGGAAATCCTCGGCGAGGGCAATGCCGCGCTGACCCACATCGGCAAGTCCGGCCTGGAGCGTTATTACGAGCAGCAGCTGCGCGGCAAGGTCGGCTACGAGCAGGTCGAGACCAACGTGCAGGGGCGTGCGATCCGCACCATCGGCCGCGTCGCCGCGCAGTCCGGCGCCGACCTGCGGCTGTCGATCGACGCCGACCTGCAGCGCGCCATGGTGGCCGCCTTCGGCGACCAGGAAGGCTCGGCGGTGGCGATGGACCCGCGTACCGGCGAGGTGCTGGCGATGGTCAGCCTGCCGTCCTACGACCCCAATCTGTTCGTCAACGGTATTTCCCATGCTGACTTCAAGGCGCTGAACGACAACCCGTCGCGGCCGCAGTTCAACCGCCTGGTGCTGGGTGGCGTCGCGCCCGGTTCGACGCTGAAGCCGCTGATCGGCCTGGCCGGCCTCGATTCCGGCGTGCGCCGCCCGGAAGACAAGGTGCTGTCCACCGGCATGTTCTACCTGCCCGGCACCTCGCGTGGCTGGGGTGACTCGCACCGCGGCGGCCACGGCTGGACCGACCTGCGCAAGTCGATCGCGCAATCGGTCAACACGTATTACTACAAGCTGGCGCTGGATCTGGGCATCGAGCGCTTCGACCATTACATGGAGTACTACGGCTTCGGCCAGCCGACCGGCATCGACCTGACCGGCGAGATCGGCGGCATCCTGCCGTCGCCGGCCTACAAGCGGAAGAGCCGCAAGGAAGCCTGGTATCCGGGCGATACAGTCAACATCAGCATCGGCCAGGGTGACTGGAAGGTCACTCCGTTGCAGCTGGCGCGGGGCGTCAGTGGGCTGGCCAACGGGCAGCTGCGCACGCCCCATCTGGTGATCCAGCAGCGTGCGGGATTCGACCACGACTGGATGGCGACCGACCCGGGTGAGAGCAAACCGGTCAGTCCGAACCCGAACAACCTGCAGGCGGTGCGCGAAGGCATGATGGCCACCATGCTGCCTGGCGGCAGCGCTGCGCGGATGGCGGCCGGCGCGCCGTACACGATGGCTGGCAAGACCGGTACCGCGCAGGTCATCAGCCGTAAGGGTACCGCCGCGGTGAATCCGAAGAGCCTGCCGATGCACCTGCGCCACCGCGCGCTGTTCGTCGGTTTCGCGCCGGTCGACCAGCCGGTGATCGCGCTGGCGATCGCGGTGGAAGGTGGTGGTTACGGCGGTGCGGCGGCCGCACCAATCGCCCGCAAGGTGTTTGATGCCTATCTGCTGGGCAAGATGCCCGAAGGCATGCAGCCGCTGGACAGCGAGCGCGGCACCACCGCCATCGGTGCAACCGCATTCGACAACGAAGATGTGGGCGCGCGCCAGGCCGGTGACCTTGCTGCGGCACAACTGGGGGAACACCCCGTGCTGATTGGCGTGCCTGCGCCGGAACCGGCACCCGCACCGCAGCCGGGGACGCCGGCCGCCGCCGCGCTGCCGGCCACGCCACGCCCGACCACCGCGGAGCCCGCACGATGAGAGTGTTCCTGCGTTGGGCCGGCGACATGCTGCGCCGCTTCTTCAGCACGCTGGACTGGGTACTGTGCCTGGCCCTGGGCGCGCTGATGGTGATCGGCCTGGCCACCTTGAAGAGTGCCGGTGGCGACGGTCTGGTGATGGCCCAGGGCGCGCGCTTTGCAGTGGGCATGGCCGCGCTGTGGGGCATCTCACGGGTACCGATCCTGCGCATCCGCTCGGCAACACCGATGATCTACGCGATCTCGATGATCCCGTTGCTGGCGGTGTTCGTGCTGGGCACCGGCAAGTACGGGCGGCAGTGGCTGGACCTGAAGTTCTTCTACCTGCAGCCGGCCGAACTGCTGAAGGTCAGCCTGCCGATGATGGTGGCCTGGTATCTGCACAAGATGCCGTTGCCACCGCGCTTCAATACCGTACTCGTGTCCCTGGTCATCATCGGCGTACCGACCGGCCTGGTGATGCTGCAGCCGGACTTCGGCACCGGCGTGCTGATCGCCGCCAGTGGCGTGTTCGTGCTGCTGCTGGCCGGCTTGCCGTGGTGGTGGGTTGGCCTGGGCGTGGGCGGTGTGGCCGCGGTCGCACCGGTGGCCTGGTTCTGGCTGCTGCGGCCGTACCAGAAGGACCGCATCATGATGTTCCTGGACCCGGAGATGGATGCGCTGGGTGCTGGCTGGAACATCATCCAGTCGAAGATCGCGATCGGTTCCGGCGGCTTCGATGGCAAGGGCTGGGGCGAGGGCTCGCAGTCACATCTGAACTTCATTCCCGAGCAGACCACCGACTTCGCGTTCTCTGTGCTGAGCGAGGAGTTCGGCTGGATCGGCGTGGCCACCGTGCTGGCGCTGTACCTGGTGGTGATCGGGCGCTGCCTGTGGATCGCCAGCCAGTCGCGCGATTCCTATTCGCGCCTGCTGGCCGGCGCCACCGGCCTGGCGTTCTTCGTCTACGTGCTGGTGAACGGCGGGATGATCTCCGGCCTGCTGCCGGTGGTGGGCGTGCCGATGCCGCTGATCAGCTATGGCGGTACCTCGGCGGTCTCGCTGCTGGCCGGCTTCGGGTTGGTGATGGCCGTGCGTAGCCACAATCCAGTGCACGGCGGCTACGGGTAACAACGGCCGCGCCTTTCATCGCGCTTCCATATGCTCGATTGCTTCTCGCTGTTCTGTAGAGTCGAGCCGTGCTCGACTGCTTCTGCTGCATGAAAGGCAGTCGAGCACGGCTCGACTCTACAGACGCAGAAGCACCCTGACAGCTTCACGCAAGCGCGCGTTGTTACCGTGGCCAGCGTGGACTGGAAACGAATGCTTGGCGGCTGCCGTGAGGCGGTGCGCACGATCGACCTGCCGTTGCTGGTAGCGTTGTTGATCCTGATGGGCGCGGGGCTGGCGGTGCTGCACAGCGTGTCCGGTCCGGTCACCGGGCAGGCGGCGCGCTTCGCCGGTGGCCTGCTGGCGATGTGGCTGCTGTCGCGTGTTTCGCTGCTGCGCCTGCGCGCGTGGACACCGGCGCTGTACGCGCTGTCGATGCTGCCGCTGATGGCGGTGTATGTGATCGGCACCGGCAAGTACGGGCAGCGCTGGCTCAACCTCGGCGTCTTCTACCTGCAGCCCTCCGAGCTGCTCAAGCTCAGCCTGCCGTTGATGATGGCCTGGTACCTGCACCGGCAACCGCTGCCACCGTCACCACGCACGGTACTGACGGCCGCAGTGCTGATCGGCGTTCCCGCCGTGCTGATCCTGATGCAGCCCAACCTCGGCACCGCCACGCTGGTCACCGCCAGCGGCGTGTTCGCGTTGTTGCTGGCGGGCCTGCACTGGGGCTGGGTGGCCACCGGCGCGGTGGGGCTGGCGGTGGCCGCGCCACTGGCCTGGCTCGGCGTGTTGCGGCAGTACCAGAAGGATCGCGTACTGACCTTCCTAGACCCGGCAGCAGACCCGCTCGGCACCGGCTGGAACATCCTGCAGTCGCGCATCGCGATCGGTTCCGGTGGCTGGCAGGGACGTGGCTGGGGGCAGGGCACCCAGGCCACACTGGATTTCCTGCCCGAGTACACCACCGACTTCGCGTTTTCGGTGCTGGCCGAGGAGTTCGGCTGGATCGGTGTGGCGACGCTGTTCGCGCTGTACCTGTTCGTGGTCGGGCGTTGCCTGTGGATCGCAGTGCACGCGCGCGACACCCATGCGCGGTTGCTGGCCGGCAGCCTGGGGTTGGCGTTTTTCGTCTACGTGCTGGTGAACGGCGGAATGATTTCCGGCCTGCTGCCGGTGGTGGGCATTCCGATGCCATTGATCAGTTATGGCGGGACATCAGCGGTCTCGCTGCTGGCCGGCATCGGACTGGTGATGGCGGTACGTGGGCACCGGCCGGTGCACGGGGGATAGGGTTTCCAGCCAACGGCGCAGCCCCTCGTGGGTGGTGCCTGGGTGGTCGCGGAAAGCAGAAGCCGCGGGTGGGCCGGTTGGGTTGGGTACGCGGGGACGCCGTGAATCCGTCCCTGGAGGCTTGGCAGCCGCTTGCTCTTGCGCGCAGTCCTGCACGCAAGAGCAAGGCCAGGGTTGGGCGTCCTGCCCAACCCGCCCGAGGCATGCCTCGGGCCCATGCGGCTGCCCCCCCCCGCGTACCCAACCCGACCGGCCTCTGACAGATCTTGGCGGTCTGCCACCCACGGAGAAGAAAGAGAAGATCAAAAGCGGGTCGCGGCGCTGCGCTTGCTCGTGAACCGAGCATGGCTATGCCGGTCGTCCTGACCGGCACCCTTCGGGCCGTCGCCGTGGGCGACGTTGGCAGCGGCTCCTGTCGCTGCCTTCGGCTCTACACAAGGCAATGAAGCGCCCCGCCAGGCCGCTTTTGCTTTTGATCTTCTTTTTCTTCTCCGTGGGTGGACGCGCACGGAAACTGTCAGGGGGCGGGCGCGGTGGGTTCGCGGGACCGTTGGCGCCATGGATGGCGCCATCGAGCCCCCAGGGACGGGTTTACGGCGTGTCCCGCGAACCCACCGCGCCCGCCCCACACATGAGCCGCTTTTCGCGACCACACACGAGGGGCTGCGCCGTTGGCTGGAGACTTCCTGACTCTGCGCAACGCCCGTTGTGGAAGCGTTCTCACAACGATGCACGGCAGCACGCCCACTGACCAAAGTCCGGAAAAAGCGTTAGCTGGTTCACACTTTTACAGCGCGTTGATCTTGATCAATGGACTTGTCGTAATCGGCCTGCACAATGGCGGCCCGTTCGGCACGGCGCGCCGTCAATCGTTGCAGCGCGAGGGGGCGTCGGGCGGGAAGCAGTACTGATCCAACGGGTACAGGGAGCGCGGAGCACTGCCACTGGGGAGCGGCAGCCGCGCGGGTACCGACCGGATCCGGTCGCCGGTTGCGTCTGCGGGGATGGGGACGCAACCGGCAACCTCTATCTGAATGGGGATAGTGTGATCACGACGTCTTCACATTCCCCGCTGCTCGCAGGCAAATCGTTGTGATTCATGGTGTTAGGGGTTTTAATTCATCCATGACCTGCTAACCTGCGACGATGATTCGACGCACTCTGGCCTGCATGCTCACCCTCGGCCTGGTCGCCTGCGCGACCCAGCCGAAGTCCCCACCGTCTTCGCCCCAGGCCAGCAGTACGCCGCGCCAGCCCGCCGCCAAGGCCCATGGCCCGGCCGAGGCCGCGCCCGAAGCCGCTGCTGCCACCGCGCCGCCGGTCGATCTCACCCCGGTGCCGTTCGAGGTCGCACGGGCCCGCTTCATTGCCGATACCGCCAAGCGCTATGGCCTGAAGCCGGAGCAGATCAGCAGCGTGCTCGACCAGGCGCAGGTGCGCCAGCCGATCATCGCCGCGATGTCGCGCCCGGCCGAGCGGGTCAAGCCGTGGAACGAATACCGGCCGATGTTCATCAGCAAGGCACGCATCGATGGCGGCCGCGCGTTCCTGGCCCAGCATCGCGCCGAACTGGATCGCGTGCAGCAGCGCACCGGCGTGCCGGCCGAAGTGATCGTGGCGATCATCGGCGTGGAAACCAGCTACGGCAAGAATGCCGGCAGCCATCGCGTGCTCGATGCGCTGTACACGCTGGCGTTCTATTACCCGCGCAGCGGCGACCCGGCCAAGCTGGAACGCGAAGTGCGCCGCGAGCTGTTCTTCCGCGATGAGCTGGCCAAGCTGTTCGAGCTGGGCCGCGAAGAGAACCTGGACATCACCACGCTCAAGGGCAGCTATGCCGGCGCGATGGGCATGGGCCAGTTCATGCCGTCCAGCTACCTCGATTACGCGGTGGACGGTAACGGCGACGGCCGTCGCGACCTGTTCACCAGCTACGACGACGTGTTCTCGTCCATCGCCAACTATTTCGTGAAGAAGGGTGGCTGGGTGCGTGGCGGGCAGGTGGCCGTGCCGGCCACGTTGGCGCCGGGCCGCGAGGAATTCAATCCGACCGAATGGATGCCGACCTGGTCGCTGGCCGACCTGGCGAAGCGTGGCTACCAGCCCAGCGCAGCGGTGCAGCCGGGCGCCACCGCCACGCCGATCACGCTTGAAGGCAGCACCGGCAAGCAGTACTGGCTGGGCTTCCAGAACTACTACGCGATCACCCGCTACAACCTCTCGAAGATGTACGCGATGGCCGTGTTCCAGTTGTCCCAGGCCATCGCCGGACAGGAGCTGCCCCCGGCATGAA
The DNA here is from genome assembly GCF_059295135.1 of Stenotrophomonas sp. INTA L402-1. NCBI lineage: Bacteria > Pseudomonadati > Pseudomonadota > Gammaproteobacteria > Lysobacterales > Lysobacteraceae > Stenotrophomonas > Stenotrophomonas sp. INTA L402-1. The sequence goes on along the minus strand of NZ_JCAFWP010000016.1, from coordinate 82,981 downwards.
CATCAGATGGCTGGTCCCAGGCTTGATCGTCCTCGCGCTGGCTGCCTGCAGCAGCGCGCCGAAGAGGCCGGCCACGGCCGGCCATGGTGGCAAGTCCGGCGGCACCCTGGTGCAGGGGCGCGGCCCGCGCCCGGCACACTGCCCGGAAGGATCGCCCTACGCGGCGGCCAAGGAAGACCTGAGCACCCGCGGCAACTACACCGCCGGTGGCCTGTACAAGCCGGGCGTGCGTGACAGCACGCCGGACTACATTCCCAACGTGGCCTGCATCCCCGAGCCGGAAGTGACCGCGGAAGAACGCTCGGCGATCGGCAACAAGACGCCGTACGTGGTGCTGGGCAAGTCGTACAAAGTGCTCGACGACACCCGCAACTATGTCGAACGCGGCACCGCGTCGTACTACGGCGCCAAGTTCCACGGCCGCCTGACCTCCAACCGTGAGGTCTACGACATGTACCAGTTCACCGCTGCGCACAAGACGCTGCCGCTGCCCAGCTTCGCCCGCGTGACCAACCTCGACAACGGTGAGTCGGTGATCGTGCGCGTCAACGATCGCGGTCCGTTCCATGATGGCCGCGTGGTCGATCTCAGTTATGCCGCTGCCGTGCGCCTGGGCATCACCCAGCGCGGCACCGGCAACGTGGAAGTGCGCGCGCTGCAGCCGGGTGAGGGCAACCTGCTGGCGCAGAAGCCGTCGCGCCGCGAGCGTCGTGCTGCGGAAGCGGCCGCCGCCAGCGCTGTAGCCAGTGCGCGCCCGGCACCGACCGCGCGTGCCGCCGCCGACAGCGACATCGATCGCCTGGTCAAGGGGCTGCCGGCCGATGGCATGCCGGCGCGTGGCCAGCCGGCCACCACCCAGGGCGTGGCCAGCACCGTGCCGGATGTGGCGGTCAGCAGCCTGCCGCCGAGTGCTCCGCCGGTGCGCAGCACCGCATACGCGCCGGCTCCGGCGGTCGTTGCCAGTACCACGCCGCGCGCCGCTGCGCAGGCACCGGTCCGCACCGCCGCCGCTACCCCCAGCCTGTCGCAGCAGGTGGTGGGCGCAGTCATGGTGCAGGTTGCCAGCTTCTCCAACCGTGACAACGCCAACCGCGCGATGGGCCAGCTCAACGCCGCCGGCATCGTCGGTGCCACCATCAGTGACATCGCCGCCGGTGGCCGTACCCTGTTCCGCCTGCGCGTTCCCGCCAGCGACCATGCCAGTGCCGCGGAACTTGTCGGCCGCATCGCCGGTCTGGGGCTGGGTTCGCCGCAGATCGTCAAGGATTGATCCACCCGGGCCGGTGCTGCCGGCCCATGCTGCCCCGGCCTTACAATGGCCGCTACGTTCCACCCTCCATTCCCGGCCGTCCCCTGGAGCCTGCTGTCCAATGAATTTCCGTTCCGCCGCCACCGCCCTGGCCGCCACCCTGGTGGTGGGCCTGGCTTCCGCCCAGACGCCGCTGCCGACTCCGGCCACGCCGGCGCCTGCCGCCGCCGCCGCTGCCGCCCCGGCCACCGTCGCCACTCCGCCGGCGCCGGCGCCGAGCGTGTCCAAGGCCTGGGTGCTGATGGATTACGCCACCGGCCAGGTGCTGGCCGGTGAAAACATCAACGAACAGCTGGCTCCGGCCAGCATCACCAAGGTGATGACGTCCTACGTGATCGCCGCCGAGGTCAAGAACGGCAAGGTCCGTGCGGATGACCAGGTGATGATGAGCGAACGCGCCTGGCGCGAAGGTGGCGCGGGTACCGATGGCAGCTACAGCGGCTTCCCGGTCAACCAGACCGCGCGCCTGGAAGACATGGAAAAGGGCATGGCGATCCAGTCCGGCAACGACGCCGCGATCGCCCTGGCCGAGCACGTGGCAGGCAGCGAAGAAGCTTTTGCTTCGCTGATGAACAGCTATGCCGCGAAGATCGGCATGAAGAATTCGCACTTCGTCAACGCCCATGGCCTGACTGCGCAGGGCCACCACAGCACCGCCTACGACCTGGCGCTGCTGGGCCGTGCGATGGTGCGCGATTACCCGGAAACCTACGCGTACAACAAGATCAAGGAATTCCAGGTCGGCAACATCAAGCAGCCGAACCGCAACCTGCTGTTGTGGCGCGATGGCAGCGTGGACGGCATCAAGACCGGCCACACCTCGGAAGCCGGCTACTGCCTGATGAGCTCGGCCCAGCGCGGCGACCAGCGCCTGATCGCCGTGGTGCTGGGCGGCCAGTCGGAAAAGCAGCGTGCCGATGACAGCCTGGCCCTGCTGAACTGGGGTTTCCGCTTCTTCGAGACCCACCGCCTGTACGAGCCGGGCAAGGCCGTGGCCGAGCACAAGGTCTGGAAGGGCACCACCGACAAGGTGCAGCTGGGCGTGGCCCAGCCGATGCTGGTGAGCGTGCCGCGCGGCCGCTACAACGACCTGAAGCCGAGCATCGACGTGCCCAAGACCCTGGAAGCACCGTTCACCGCCGGCCAGCAGATCGGCACCGTGAAGGTGATGCTGGATGGCAAGCTGGTGGCCGAAGCGCCGCTGGTGGCGGTGGCTGCCGTCGAACAGGCCGGCTTCTTCAAGCGCCTGTGGGACAGCTTCTGGATGTGGTGGGAATCGGAATGATCCACGCCCCGGCGTGGTGAGGGAAAAGGCCGGCAAATGCCGGCCTTTTCTGTTTCGGGATGCCGCTTGCGCATGAATCCTGCCGGATGTGGGTAGTGCCGGCCGCTGGCCGGCTCCTCATGAACCCATCCGGATAAGCCGGCCCCGGTGTGCCGACCAACGGTCGGCACCTACCTACAGCGAGCGGCTGATGGTGAAGCTGCCGAACACCGGCGCTTCTCGCTGGCCGTTGAACTCGCGCGTGCTGTGGTAACGCGCCGCAGCGAACTTCCAGCGTCCGTACATCACCGCCACGCCATAGCCGCCGTAGGCCACCACATGGCGCTTGTCCACACTGTGGCTGTTGCGGAACGTGTTGCCATCCAGCGTGATGTCACGGATCACCCAGGCGGCGTCCGAGGTCGCGAACAGGTGCCAGGACCAGCCATTGCGACGGCCGCCGCGGGTCGGCGCAGTGTTCTCACCGGCCGGGCGCAACGGCGTGCTGCCGAAGTCGTCCGGCAGCTTCCAGCCGAAGCGTACTTCACCGCCAAGGTTGGCCTTGGTTTCCAGGTTGCCGATCGATCCGCCGTAGTGGCTGATCGCGTCCCAACCCCAGCCGTCGGCATTGACGCTGGCATCGCCCGGCCAGCGGCGCATGCGCTCATGGGTCAGCATGAACAGGGGCTCGTTGTGCAGCTGGTTGTCCCAGCCCTTGAATTTCTCGTCGCCCAGCACTTCGTGCACGGCATTCTGCACCTGCTTGCCCTGTGCCCACGGGCCAACCACGCCCAGCGTCAGCTGGGTGGTCTGCAGGCGGTCGCCGCTGCGCGCATTGAAACCGAAGTTTGCGATCAGTACGCCGGCGTAAGGGCGGTCGTCCTCGATCAGGTCCCTGCGGCTGAAATCGGTCGGGGTGAAGATGCCCTGGCCGATGCTGAAGATCATGTTCTGCTGTTCGAACTTGCCCGGATGCAGTCCTTCCAGGTACTGGTTCACCCAGCGGGCCATGCGTGGCAGGCAGGGGTCGTCGGTGTAATCGACCAGATTGGGCGAGACCAGGGTCAACAGTGCACCATTGGTATAGCCCTGGTCCTGGTGGCGGCCGCCGAACAGGTCGTTGTCAACGCGGAAATTGACCTGCGGAGGGTGGTCGCGCATCGCGTCCGGGCCACATTGTTCGGCCGCCTGGGCGGCGAGGGGGAGGGCAGCAGCCAGCAGGCCGGACAGCCCGAGGGCTGCAAGGCGGCGTTGGGAAGGGGGGCTCATGTGGAGGTTTTTTCTGTCTGTCGTTATATGCCGCGACACGGTACTCGTGCGGGCGTGATGGAACGAGCGCGTTCGAATCACTTGTCTGTTCCGAAAACGACATTGTCTCGTGAAGACAATCCTGCACTGTCCTGCGGCGCCCCAAGGGGCAACGGCCAATGCTGAACGGCCGTTCAGCTGCAACGCAGCGACTCACCGGTGCACTGTTTGACGTTGATGAATACTCTTGGGTTTGTTGGCCTGCGGCCCGATAATGGGGACATGGAAATCAAGTCCGACAACCCCGACCACGGCTTCCAGTTCCCCGGCCAGTTCGAGCTCAGTGCCATGGGCCCGGCCAACCGCGGCCTGGAACATGAGCTTCCCCGCCTGCTGCTGGCTGCCGGCATCGATGTGGTGAATGAACGCATCAGCTGGAAGCATTCCTCCAACGGCAAGTACGTGTCCGTGCGCATCGTGTTCAAGGCCGAGAGCCGCGAACAGTACGACCTGGCGCACCAGGCACTGCGCGACCACCCGGAAGTGAAGTGGACGCTGTAGCCGACAGCTGCCCGGCCGAAGCCGCGCCGGAAGACCGCGCGCCGCGCCCGGCGCTGGTCCGCGACCTCGGCCGCCAGGCCTATGAACCGGTGTGGCGCGCCATGCAGCGCTTCACCGACCAGCGCAGCGAGGCCGACGCCGATGAGCTGTGGGTGGTCGAGCACGACCCGGTATTCACCCTGGGCCAGGCCGGCAAGGACGAGCATGTGCTGGCGCCGGGCGAGATCCCGGTGCTGCACGTGGACCGCGGTGGCCAGGTGACCTATCACGGCCCCGGCCAGCTGGTGGTCTATCCGCTGCTGCGCCTGCCACGGCTGGGCATCGGTGTGCGCGACTACGTGTGCCGCATCGAGCAGGCCATCATCGATACCCTGGCCGAGTGGAACATCGGCGCCGAACGCCGCGAGGGCGCCCCGGGCGTCTATGTCGGTGGCGCCAAGATCGCCGCGCTCGGCATCCGCGTGCGCCGCGGCTGTACCTTCCATGGCCTGGCCTTCAACGTGGCCATGGACCTGGAACCTTTCCACCGTATCAACCCCTGTGGCTATCAGGGGTTGCAGGTGACCTCGGTAGTAGACTTGGGCGGGCCCTCCGGGATGGAGGCCGTCAAGCCGGTGCTGCTGGACCACCTGGCCCGCCAGTTCGGCCTGCTGCTGCAGCCCACGCCCGAACTGCCTGATCTTTCTGCGGCCGCCTGACCGCCCCCCGGAACTGCCATGACTGAAACCACCGCCCGTTCCATTCCCCTGCAGATCGTGCAGGGCGACTCTCCGTCCGCCGCGCCGTTGCAGGCCGGGGTCAAGCAGCTGGGCGGTGACAAGATCAACCGCTCGCCGGTGCAGTTCGCCGATGCGCCGGTGCTGCGCAAGCCGTCCTGGATCCGCGTGCGCATTCCCTCGGGCAATGCGGTGCAGAACCTGAAGGCCAAGCTGCGCGAGAACCGCCTGGTGACGGTGTGCGAGGAAGCCAGCTGCCCGAACATCCACGAGTGCTTCGGCCACGGCACGGCAACGTTCATGATCCTCGGCGAGGTCTGCACCCGCCGCTGCTCGTTCTGCGACGTCGCCCACGGCCGCCCGAAGCCGCCGGATGCCAACGAACCGGCCAGCCTCGGCCAGACCGTGGCCGACATGGGGCTGAAGTACGTGGTGGTGACCAGCGTCGACCGCGATGACCTGCGCGACGGCGGTGCCCAGCACTTCGTCGACTGCATCAGTGCCATCCGCGCGAAGTCGCCGGGCACCCGCATCGAAGTGCTGACCCCGGACTTCCGCGGCAAGGGCCGCATGGAGCGCGCGCTGGAGATCCTGGCGCAGAACCCGCCGGACGTGTTCAACCACAACATCGAAACCGTGCCGGACCTGTACCGCAACGTGCGCCCGGGTGCGGACTACCAGTGGTCGCTGAACCTGCTGAAGAACTTCAAGGCGCAGCACCCGGACGTGCCGACCAAGAGCGGCATCATGCTGGGCCTGGGCGAAGAGTTCGAACAGATCAAGGCCACCATGCGCGACCTGCGCGCGCACGACGTGGACATGATCACCATCGGCCAGTACCTGCAGCCGACCGCGCATCACCACCCGGTGCTGAAGTACTGGACCCCCGAGGACTACAAGGCGCTGGAAGACTACGGCTACGAGCTGGGCTTCAGCCACGTGGCCTCCGGCCCGATGGTGCGCTCGTCGTACCACGCCGACGTGCAGGCCAAGGGCGCCGGCGTCCGGTAAGCGGTTGCGCGATGCGCGCTACCGCTTACCACGCTGCGCTGCGCACACCGTGGGCCCCGGCTTACCACCACCCACACCCCCGCCGCTTCGCGGCCGCCCCCTGACTCAGGGGGCTTGCAACCCCATGCCCTCTGCAACCGGACAGACGGCGCCGCTGGGTGCGCCGCTCTTCAGCCATTCACAATTTGCTACACCGGCCCCGCTAGGCTGGTTTTCCACCGAGCGCGGCCGGGTGACAAACCCGGCAACTTTCGGCACTGTCGTGGTGTCTTAACACCCCGCAGTCTCCCCCTTGGCAAGGCGCCTTCGAGCACGTCAATGAAATTCAAAGCCCCCGCATTCCTGATGGCCCTGGCGCTGGTCGCGCCGCTGGCGCTGGCGGCCAAGGCCGATTCGCCGGCATTGCCCGCTGCGGCAACCGCCGATCAGGTGACCACCTCCAAGCTGGTGTACGGCCTGCTGTCCGACAGCCGCTACGCGTACCGCCCGCGTGCGCTGGACGAGGCCACCTCCAAGGACGTGTTCAAGCGCTACCTGGAGACGCTGGACGGCGGCAAGCAGTACTTCACCCAGGCCGACGTGGCGCGCTTCGCGCCGTTCGAAGCCAACATTTCCTCGGCCATCCGTGGCGGCGAGCTGGAGCCGGCGTTCCAGGTGTTCGCGGTCTACAAGCAGCGCGTCGGCGAACGCGTGGCCTATGCGCGCAAGCTGCTCAAGCAGGAGCCGGACTTCACCACCGACGAGCGTTTCGAATACGACCGCAAGAAGGTGCCGTGGGCGGCCAGCAGCGCTGAACTGGATGAGCTGTGGCGCAAGTCGGTCAAGAACGACTGGCTGCGCCTGAAGCTGGCCGGCAAGAAGCCGGACGACATCCGCAAGACGCTGGACAAGCGCTACGCGACGCTGGAGAAGTCGGTCAATGAACTGAAGGGCGAAGACGTCTTCCAGTTCTTCATGAACTCGTACACCAGCGCCGTTGACCCGCACACGGATTACTTCACGCCGCGCACCGCCGAGAACTTCAACCAGGCGATGTCGCTGTCGCTGGAAGGCATTGGTGCGCAGCTGCAGCGCCAGGACGACGTGGTGGTGATCCGCGAGATCATCGCCGGTGGCCCTGCCGCAGTGGATGGCACGCTGAAGCCGGGTGACCGTATCGTCGGCGTCGGCCAGGGCAAGTCCGGCCTGGTCGAGGACGTGATCGGCTGGCGCATCGACGACGTCGTGGCCAAGATCCGCGGCGCCAAGGATACCCAGGTCAAGCTGGAGTTCATCCCGGCTGCTGAGGGCGCCGACGGCAAGCACCACACCCTGGTGCTGACCCGCCAGAAGGTGCGCCTGGCCGAACAGGCCGCCAAGGGCGAGACCATGACCATTCCGGCCGCCAATGGCGAGCCGGCGCGCAAGGTCGGCGTGATCAAGCTGCCGACCTTCTACCAGGACTTCGAAGGCCGTCGCCGCAACGCGGCCGACTACGCCTCGGCCACCCGCGACGTGGCCAAGCTGCTGGCCGGCTTCAAGAACGACAAGCTGGACGGCGTGGTGCTGGACCTGCGCAACAACGGTGGTGGTTCGCTGGATGAAGCCATTGAACTGACCGGTCTGTTCATCGAGCAGGGCCCGGTGGTGCAGGTGCGCGAGTCCGGTGGCCGCGTCACCGTCAACAGCGACCGCAACCAGGGCGTGGCATGGGATGGCCCGCTGGCAGTGCTGATCAACCGCGGTTCGGCCTCGGCTTCGGAAATCTTTGCCGGTGCCATCCAGGATTACGGCCGTGGCCTGGTGATCGGTGAGACCAGCTTCGGCAAGGGCACCGTGCAGAACATCGTCGACCTGGACCGTTGGCCGAGTGGCGAGACCCAGCGCTTCGGCCAGGTGAAGCTGACCATCGCCCAGTTCTTCCGCATCAGCGGCAGCAGCACCCAGCACAAGGGTGTGGTGCCGGACCTGGCGTTCCCGGCCAGCGTCGATGCCACCGAGTTCGGCGAGAGCACCTACGACAACGCGCTGCCGTGGACCCGCATCGCTGCCGTGCCGCACACCCAGTACGGCAACTTCGCGCCGCTGCTGCCGAAGCTGGAAACCCGCCATGACGCGCGCATCGCCGCCGACAAGGAATTCCAGTGGTGGAACGAGGACGTGCAGCAGTTCCGCACCGAGGCCGCGAAGAAGTACATCTCGCTCAACGAGGCCACCCGCCGCGCCGAGCGTGAGCGCCAGGACACCCAGCGCAAGGAGCGCCAGGCGATGCGCAAGGAGCTGGGCCTGGCCCTGGACCCGCTGGCCGATGACAGCAACGACGACGGCCTGACTGGCAACGAGCGCGACATCGTCAAGGATGCCGCCCGCGAGAAGGCTGCCGAGAAGCGTCCGGACCCGCTGCTGCGCGAGTCGGCCTCGATCCTGGCCGATGCGGTGAACCTGCTGGCCAATGACCGCCCGCTGTCGGCGCAGGTGCTGCCGCAGTCGACCGGCGCTGGTCGCTGGGCGGACTGAGCCGGCGACGGCATGTGATACCCGAGGGGCCGGCATTGCCGGCCCCTTTCTGTCTGGGGACCTCGTTCACGGTAGCGCCGGGCCATGCCCGGCGAGCGAAGTGCCACAAACGACTTAATCCCCTCCGTCCCCTTTTCTGTGCATGAACCGGCAGCAACGGGGTGGCTCGGTCACGCCGGTTTCAACCTGCCGCACACGGCCGCAGGGCTACCCTTGGCGGTACCGTCCTCGCAGGAGTACCCATGCGGGCCTCCCGTCTTTCCAGTGCTGCCGTGGCGCTCGCCAGCGCCCTGATCCTGTCGGCCTGTGGTGGCCGCGCCGCCGACAGTACGTTGCTGCGCGAATCCTTTGATTCCGGCGACACCTTCTCGCGTACCGTCGATGGCCGCCCCGGTGACGCCTGCGAGGCCGCGCGGCGCACCCTGCTCAGCCAGGGCTACGCCATCGCCCGCTCCGACGAAGCGCAGGTGGAAGGCAACAAGAACTTCCAGCCACGCGAGGATGATCACGAGCAGCTGGTGCTGCGCATCTCGTGTGCCCCGCGTGGCAGCCAGACGCTGGTATTCGTCAGCGCGGTGCAGGACCGCTATGCGCTGAAGAAGAGCCCGACGTCGGCCAGCGTGGGCGTGGGTGCATTGGGCTCGGTGTCGCTGCCGTTCGGCAGCAATGACGATTCGCTGGTGAAAGTGGCCAGCAGTACGGTCACCGATGCCGGGTTCTATCAGCGCTTCTTCCAGCGCCTGCAACAGTATCTACCGGCGGATGCTGGCAAACCCGCACCGCCTGCGCTCGCACCGCCCGAGCCCGCACCGGCCCGCAGCACGGATCAAGGGTGATCGTGCGCGGCAGGTTGATGGGTGTGGCACTCCTGCTGATGCCCGCGCTGGGCATTGCGTCCGCAACGCCGGACTGCACGCAGGGCCTGCTGCAGCGGCTGGGATGGCGCTTTGACGAGGTCACGGCCGGTGCACCACAGGTGCACGGCGGCCCGGTGTGTACACGTGCCTCGCTGGCTGAAGCACAGGCGGCAGGCGATCTGCGCGTGGGGTGGCCGGCCGGAATGTCCGCTGCAGCACGCCAGGCGTTGCTGCAACAGTTGCTGGACGATCCAGCCACGGTCTGCGCCTATGCCTTCGAACTGGGCGCGGCCACGCAACGTGCGGCTTCTGCACTGCAGGACAACCCCACCTTCCGCTTCTCCGGCCCGCAGCTGGGCTGGATCGGCTTCGGCCTGCAGAGCCCACGCGCGCAAGGCTGGCAGCGCACACGCAGTTTCGGTCGTGGCTTCGTGCCGAGCGCGGGTAACAGTCATGCACTGGAGGCGTTCTACAGCGGTGCCGTGCGTGCCGAATGCGGGGTCGGCCGCCAGGTCGCGCAGCTGGCCACGCAACGAGAGCTTTATGGTGATGCCGCGTTCGATACGGAGTTCGCAGCGGATGAACTGTCGATCGGCACCTTCCTCGCCCTGCACGATACCGACAGCATCCTGCTCGGCGCACATGCCGGCGATTTCTTCGCCGATGGCAAGGCGGTGCGCACCTCGGCGATGGGGCGGCAGGCCTTCGTTGGCGTGCCCGGCTTCATCGAGCACGTGTACGACAAGGGCACGCTGGACGACCTGAGCAACCAGGCCGAGAACTTCGTCGTGGTCGAGGTGGGCGAGGGCGCCGCGCAGGCACTGGCTGCGCATGGCGGCCTGGCCTGGTACGACCAGCGCAATGCCGAACTGTGGGCACTGGCGCAGGACATCCCGCGCATCGGCCAGCGTTACTTCGAGCGCCTGCTGTTCGAGCGCGATCCCAACCTTCGTGCACGGCTGGAACCGCGCTACCACGACACGCTGGCACGCATGGACCAGCTGCTGGACGATCCGTTCTACCAGCAGTTCGTGATCTATGTGCATCCACGCGGTATACGTCCCATCGGCTACCACATCGCCCGCCTGCTCGATCGCAACCCGCGAACGCCGTTTTCGATCGACCTGGCGGTGCACAATCTGCATACCACGCTCTACCGGCGTTGGCGCGAGGCGCAGCTGCGCCACTGCGCGGCTACCGGCAGGCCAGGCAGCCTGACCCTAGACCCCAACTGAAGGTGAAACAATGGATATTGCAATGATCGGCCTCGGCCGCATGGGCGCCAACATGGCCCAGCGCCTGCATCGCGGCGGCCACCGCGTGGTCGGCTACGACCCGGGCGAAGGCGCCCGCCAGCGCGCCGCCGAGGCCGGCCTGGAGGTGGTTGATTCGCTGGCCGCCGCAGTTGCCGCGCTGCCGGTGCCGCGCGTGGTGTGGCTGATGGTGCCGGCCGGCGAAACCGTCGACCAGACCCTGGGCCAGCTGACCCCGCACCTGGCCGAGGGTGACATCGTCATTGATGGCGGCAACTCCAACTACCAGGACTCGATCCGCCGCGCGAAGGCGCTGGCCGAGGACGATCTGGGCTATGTCGACTGCGGCACCAGCGGTGGCGTGTGGGGCCTGCAGGAAGGCTACAGCCTGATGGTCGGTGGCGAGGCCTCGGTGGTCGAGCAGATCGCGCCGCTGCTGCGCACCCTGGCCCCGGCCGAGGATCGCGGCTGGGCGCGTGTCGGCCCGTCTGGCGCCGGCCACTTCACCAAGATGGTCCACAACGGCATCGAGTACGGAATGATGCAGGCCTACGCCGAAGGCTTCGCACTGATGGAGCGCAAGCAGGAAATGGAGCTGGACCTGGCCCAGGTGGCCGAGGTGTGGCGCCACGGCAGCGTGGTGCGCTCGTGGCTGCTGGACCTGAGCACCGAAGCCCTAAAGCGCAATCCGTCGTTGGATGGCATTGCACCGTACGTGGAAGACTCCGGCGAAGGCCGCTGGACGGTTGCCGAAGCGATCGCACTGGATGTACCGGCACCGGTGATCACCCTGTCGCTGCTGGAACGCCTGCGCTCGCGCGAATCGAATTCGTTCACCGACCGCCTGTTGTCGGCGATGCGCAACGAGTTCGGCGGCCACGCCATCAAGAAATCGTAAGCACCGCCGTGGGGTCGGAGCCCTTCGGCAACGCCGAAGGGCTCCGACCCCATGAAGCCAGTCGAGCATGGCTCGACTCTACAAAAGCCGTCTCCGATGGTTTCCACGTCGATGTGTCGACCAAGGTCGACACCTACCGTCGGACCCACCCCGCCATCCACGGAATGCCCGCTTTTGACGTTGACGTTGCCGTTGATTCGGCAGGTGCAGGGCGCAGCCCTGCCGATCACCCCAACGCGATTCGCCGCCCTTCGCGCGCGCTGTCCATGCCGGCCTGCAGCAACCGCATCAGCTGCAGTGCCTGCACCGCACTGACCGTCGGCTCGCCATCGCCGTGCATCGCCGCCGCGAACTGCGAATACAGCCGCCGGTAGTCGCCCGGCAGGTTGTCCACGGTACTGCGCTGCACATTGTCCTCCGCATCGCAGTGCACCAGCTCACCATGCCGCGGATCGATGCCCCAGCCTGGCGCTCCTGGCGCAACACCGCGCCGCAGCTGTGCCTCCTGCACGTCCAGCCCATGCTTGATCCAGCTGCCACGGCTGCCATGCACACTGAAGTGCGGCGTGGGGGCCGCCACCAGCGAACCGGCATGCACGATCGCGCGATGCCGCGGGTAGTGCAGTACCGCGTGGAAGTAATCGATGCCGCTGCCGCCTTCGCGCTGCACGGCCAGATCGGCATCGATCGCCTCGGGCCAGCCGAACAGCACCAGCATCTGGTCGAGCAGGTGCGGGCCGAGGTCGTACCACAGGCCACTACCCGGCCCGTCCTGCTCGCGCCAGCGGTCGCGCACCTGCGGGCGGTAACGATCAAAGTGTGCATGGCACTCGGCCACGTCACCGAGCGTGCCTTTGGCCAGCAGCGCCTGCAGGGTGAGGAAGTCGGCATCGAAGCGCCGGTTCTGGAACACGGTCGCGATGCGTCCGGCATCACGTGCCGCAGCCAGCACCGCTTCGGCTTCAGCGACATCCAGCGCGAACGGTTTGTCGACCAGCACGTGCTTGCCCGCGGCCAATGCCGCGATCGCCAGCGGTGCGTGTTGTCCGTTCGGTGTGGCGATCACCACTGCGTCCACCGCCGGGTCGTCGAACACCTCCTGCGGCGTGGCGCGCACGTGCACGTCGCTGAACGCGCGCAGCAACGTGTCGCGCTGCGAACTGACGATGCTATGCAGCACCAGCCCGGGGGTGTGCTGGATCAGCGGCGCATGGAAGACGCGGCCGGCGAGGCCGTAGCCGATCAGGGCCAGTTGCAGGTCGGGGCGCATGAGACGGCTCCGGCAATGGGGAAGGGCAGGTTAAACGACACCTGCGTACAGGCCAAAACTGAACCGTTGCCGTTGGAAACGCCTCGATTCACAGCGGCATGACCGCAACGCCACGCCTGCTCTACGGCGGCTTGTCCAGACTGGCAGCACATTCCGAAGGAGTACGACACGATGAGCAATACCACCCGCACGCTGATTGCTTCCGCCCTGACCCTGGGCTTCGCGCTGTCCTCCTCGGCTGCCTTCGCCAAGGACCCGGCCGCGAAGAGCCCGCCGACCAGCACCCATCCGGCCACCCACGCCGACCGCCATGATTCCAACGAGCCGGTGACCGACAGCTGGATCACCACCAAGGTGAAGGCCGACCTGCTGGCCAGCAGCAACGTCCCGGGCACCGAAATCAAGGTGGAAACGGTGAATGGCGTGGTCAGCCTGAGCGGTGCCGTGGCCACCCAGGCCGAGAAAGACAAGGCGGTCACCACCGCCAAGGGCATCAAGGGCGTGACCCGCGTCGATGCCGCCGCATTGAAGGTCAGCGCGGCCGCCAAGCGCTGAACCCGGTGGGCGCCCCGCGTGGGGCGCCCGCTGCTATGTAGAGCCGAGCCCATGCTCGGCTGCCTTTGGGTTCCAGCCGAGCGTGGGCTCGGCTCTACAGCACCGGATTCCGAACCCGTTCAGCCAACCAGGCTGGAAACTCCAGAGTTGTGACCGCCTGCGCTATATTGCCCGTTCCGCCGCAGCCGGGCCGGTATCGGCCTACGCTCCGCGGCTGTGCTGACGAGGAACTATGGCGCTGGTTTTCAGTGATGACATCTGGGACCGTTGGCGGTTGCCAGCCTTGGCGCTGGCTGCTGCCGCGATCATCGTGGTGCCGTGGTTGACCCTGCGCCAACTGCAGCAGGACAGCGAAGATGCGATGGCCTGGGTCAATCATACCCAGGCCGTGGGTGTGGCCCTGCAGCAGCTGCAGGCCGATGTACGCGATGTCGAATCGGCTGCGCTGACCCTGTCCAAGGGTGTGGATGCGCCTGGCCTGCGCGAGCGCATGGCCAAAGCCAATGACCTTCCCGGTCGCCTGGCTGAACTGGGCCGGATGACCCGCGACAATCCTGAGCAGCTGATCCGCATCGGCCGTATCGAGTCGATGCTGGAAGGGCGCATGGCGCTTGCCCGCGAACTGGCAAAGTCCGAACCCAACAGTGATCAGCGCGAGCTGGTGCAGGACCTGAGCACGCGCTATCCGATCCGTGGCCTGGTGGAGGAACTGCAGGCGAGCGAGCAGAAGCTGCTGACACAGCGCGCCGAGCAGGCCGCACGCCAGCGCAAGCAGACCGAGCTGGTGTCGTGGAGTTCGCTGGTGATCCAGCTGGCGCTGCTTGGCCTGGTGCTGTGGCTGCTGCAGCGGCAGATCGGTCGCCGCCTGCATGCCGAACGACAGTCGCTGCGTTCGGCCGCGCGTGCAGCCTCGGTGCTGCAGACCGTGCGTGAGCCGATCGTGCTGCTCGACCGCGACCTGCGTGTGCAGCTGCACAACCCTGCCTTCGCCGAGCTGTACGGGCTGCAGGATGAACGCGCCGATGGCCTGTTGCTGGACACTGTCGGCGACGGTGCATGGAAAGACCCCGTGATGCGCCAGCGACTGTCCGATGTGCTGTTGCGCGGCCGCGAACTGTGGGACTTCGAGCATGAACAGCGCGCCGCCGATGGCATGGTGCGCTACATGCTGCTCAACGCGCGGCGCATGCCGCTGCCGGACACCGACGACGAAGTGGTGTTGCTCACGGTCAGCGACGTCACCGTGCAGCGTGCCGTGCAGCTGCGGGTGGAGGAACTGAACCGCCAGCTGGAAGGCAAGGTTGCGCAGGTGTCCGAGGTCAACAGGGAACTGGAAGCCTTCAGCTACTCGGTGTCGCACGACCTGCGTGCACCACTGCGCCACGTGGCCGGTTTCTCCGACAAGCTGTCGCGCCATCTGGGCGACGCCGCCGATGACAAGAGCCGCCATTACCTGGAGGTGATCTCCAGTTCGGCGCGGCGCATGGCGGCACTGATCGACGACCTGCTGGTCTACTCGCGGCTGGGCCGCGCGGCAATGCGCCAGCAGGCGGTGGACATGCAGTCGCTGGTGGCCGATACCCGCGCCATGCTCGATTCGAACCTGCAGGCCGAGGCCGAGAACAGCGGCCATGCGCACCACGTGGAGTGGAGCATCGCGCCGCTGCCGATCGTGGTGGGCGATGAGAACATGATCCGCCAGGTCTGGCTGAACCTGCTCGGCAACGCGGTGAAGTACTCGGGCAACCGCGAACCAGCGAAGATCCGCGTGGACTACCAGCCGCAGCCTGACGGCGGTCATCAGTTCACGGTCAGCGACAATGGTGCAGGCTTTGACATGGCCTACGCCGGCAAGCTGTTTGGTGTCTTCCAGCGCCTGCACAAGGCCAGCGACTACCCGGGTACCGGCATTGGCCTGGCCAGCGTGCGCCGCGTGCTCACCCGTCATGGCGGCCGTATCTGGGCCGAGGCCGAACCGGACGTCGGCGCCACCTTCCACTTCTACCTGCCTCCCGCGATCGATGCGGACAAACAAGGGCCTTCTGCATGACCACTCTGCGCACCATTCTTCTCGCCGAAGACAGCCCGGCTGATGCCGAAATGGCGATCGACGCCCTGGAAGAGGCGCGTCTGGCCAACCCCATCGTGCACGTCGAGGATGGCGTGGAAGTGATGGACTACCTGTTGCGCCGTGGTGCCTTCGCCAACCGCGAGGAAGGCCTGCCGGCGGTGCTGCTGCTGGACATCAAGATGCCGCGCATGGATGGCCTGGAAGTGCTGCGGCAGATCCGCGAGCACGAAGAGCTCAAGCGCCTGCCGGTGGTGATCCTGTCGTCCTCGCGCGAGGAAAGCGACCTGGCCCGCAGCTGGGACATGGGCGTGAACGCCTATGTGGTCAAGCCGGTGGACGTGGACCAGTTCTTCGGCGCGGTGCAGACCCTGGGCAAGTTCTGGGCGTTGATCAACCAGGCACCGGAACTCGAGTGAGCCCATGCCCCTGACCGGTCCCGCCCTGGGGGCGCTGCGCATCCTGCTGGTGGAGGACTCACCGGAAGATGCCGAGCTGATGTCCGAACAGATGCTCGACGCGGGCCTGGAGGCCCGTTTCGAGCGCGTCGAAAGCGAGGCCGAGCTGCGCCAGGCACTGGTCGCGTTCCAGCCGGACATCGTGCTGTCCGACCTGAGCATGCCGGGGTTCTCCGGTGATGACGCGCTGCGCATCGTGCGCGAGACCTCACCGGAAGTGCCCTTCATCTTCGTCTCCGGCACCATGGGTGAGGAGAATGCGGTGGCGGCGCTGCAGAAGGGCGCCAACGATTACATCATCAAGCACCTGCCGGCGCGCCTGCCGTCGGCGGTGGCGCGTGCGATCCGCGATGCACGCAGCGCCATAGAGCGCGCGCGGGTGGAAACCGAACTGATGCGCGCGCAGCGCCTGGAAAGCCTGTCGCTGCTTGCCGCCGGCCTCAGCCACGACCTGCGCAACATCCTGCAGCCGCTGCTGATCATGCCGGACCTGCTGAAGGCGCGCACCGAGGATCCGCAGCTGCACCACCTGGCCGATGTCATCGCCGAGTGCGGCCGCCGTGGCCACGAGATGGCCGAATCGATGCTGTCGTTCGTGCGCGGCTCGCGCAAGCCGAGCGAGCGCATCGAGATCGATGGCCTGTTCGATGCGGTGGCGCTGCTGTTGCGCAGCAACGTGCCCGATGCGGTGCGCCTGGAGTTGCAGGTGCAGGACGAAGGCCTGGTGGTCGACGCCAACTACACCGAACTGCAGCAGGTGATGCTGAACCTGGCGCTCAACGCGATCCAGGCGATGCCCAACGGCGGGCGCCTGAGCCTGACTGCCAGCCATGCCGGCGAGCGCGATGGCGTGGACTGGATGCAGATCTGCGTGGCCGATGAAGGCATCGGCATGGATGCGGACACGCTGTCGCACCTGTTCAATCCGTTCTTCACCACCAAGGCGGATGGCACCGGCCTGGGGCTGATTTCCTGCAAGCGCATCGTTGAAGGCGCCGGTGGCAGCATCCACGTCAACAGCCAGCCGGGGCAGGGCACCTGCTTCGAGCTGCGCCTGCCGATGCATGAGGCCATCGATGGCAGCGAGCCGATCGAGCAGCTGGTGGCGCTGGGCAGTGGCCAGTCGATCCTGGTGGTTGACGGCGAAGCCACGCGCCTGTCGCTGCTCGGTAATGCGCTGTCCAGCCAGGGCTATCAGCTGCAGCTGGCATCCGATGGTCCGGCGGCGCTGCGCTGGATGCAGCAGGAGGCGTTGCCGGCACTGGTGATCGCTGATGCCGGTTCCAAGCTGCTGCCGGCCAGCCAGCTGCTGGGCGAGATGGCTGTATTGGGCTATCGCGGCCCGGCGCTGGTGCTGGAAGACGCAACGGTGGATGTATCGGCCGATGCATTCCCCGCTGGCGTGGAAGTGCACGTGCTGCGTAAGCCGCTGCAGATGCAGCAGGTGTTCCGCGCGGTGGCCGAAGCGCTGGGCTGATGCCGCGGTAGTGCCGGCCGCTGGCCGGCATCGCCGTGCGATGGGATCACTGCGGTTGCCGGCCAGCGGCCGGCACTACCGGTCCAGGGTTTCCCACGGGAAGCGTGGCAGCGCGTCCACTGCCTGTTCCAGCCGCCGCGACCAGTTCTGGTGAATATCGGCATACAACGCCGAATCCGCGCCCAGCCGCAGCTGCTGGCCGATGCGCAGCTCGCCGTCGCGCAGCAGCGCCAGATCGATCGGCAGGCCCACCGACAGGTTGGAACGGATGGTGGAGTCCAGCGAGACGATCGCCGTACGCGCGGCATCCTCCAGGTGTGTGGCCGGGCTGAGGATGCGGTCCAGGATGGGCTTGCCGTACTTGGACTCACCGATCTGAAGATAGGGCGTCTCCGGCGAAGCGGCGATGGCGTTGCCGAGCGGGTAGATCATGTACAGCCCGGGCCGCTCGCCAGCGATCTGGCCACCGAAAATCAGCGTCGCCTGGGTGTTGACCCCGTCATGGCCGTGCTCGCTGTGGCTGCTGTGCACCTGGCTGTCCACCAGCAGCTGGCCGACGTACTCGGCAGCTTCGAACAGATGGGTCATGTCGCGCAGGTTGGGCGTGCGCCGTTCACCGGCGTCGCGCCCCAGGCGTGACACCAGCAGCTGGGTGGTGGCCAGGTTGCCAGCCGCCATCAGCACGTAGGCTGCCTGGCCGGGGTACTCGAACACGTGCAGCTTGCGGTGCACGCGCACATCGTCCAGCGAGGCATTGGTCCGGGTGTCGGCAGCGAAGACAAGGCCTTCGTCCACCTCGATTCCAACGCAATAGGTCATGTCGGTGCCCTATCATGTGCGTCCCGGATTGTAGGCAGGCCGCCGTGACGACGGCATGTCCACGCCCCCTCAAGTGCCGTCACCTGAACCGCATGACCACCGTGCTCCTGAGCCTGGGCAGCAACGTCCAGCCCCGCCGCTACCTCCACGCCGCGGTGACGGCCCTGCGCGAGCGCTTTGGCGCACTGCAGGTGTCACCCGCCTACCGTACTGCCGCGGTCGGCTTCGATGGCCCGGCCTTCCTCAACAATGCGGTGGCGATCGAGACCGATCTGCCGCTGCAGGAACTGGACGACTGGCTGCATGCGCTGGAAGACG
The DNA here is from genome assembly GCF_059295135.1 of Stenotrophomonas sp. INTA L402-1. NCBI lineage: Bacteria > Pseudomonadati > Pseudomonadota > Gammaproteobacteria > Lysobacterales > Lysobacteraceae > Stenotrophomonas > Stenotrophomonas sp. INTA L402-1. The sequence goes on along the minus strand of NZ_JCAFWP010000016.1, from coordinate 64,403 downwards.
CGCATGGCCGCGATCGCAGCGGGCCGCGCTTCTCCGACCGGACCCTGGACATCGACGTGGTGTTCTACGGCGACCTGATGGTGGAAGGCCCCGGCCACCTGCGCATTCCGCGCCCGGAACTGAAGCATGCCTTCGTGCTGAAGCCGCTGGCGGACATCGCGCCGGGCTTCATCGACCCGGTCAGCGGGCAGGACCTGGCAACGCTGTGGCGTGCGCACAGACAGTTTGGCGAGGCGTTCGAGGTGGTGGACCTCGGATGACGGAGGTTGCCGGCCAGCGGCCGGCACTACCTCAACTGACCGTACGCCCACCATCCACGCGCAGGGTGTGGCCGGTGACGAAGCTGGCTTCGGCCACCAGCCAGTAGACCGCCTCGGCGATCTCCTCGACCGTGCCGATCCGTGCCAGCGGCGTGCGTGCCAACAGCGCCTCGCGGGCGAAATCGTCCTTGCCCTGTTCCGGCCACAGGATCGCCCCCGGCGCTACCGCATTGACCCGCACTTTCGGCGCCAGCTCCAGCGCCAGCGAGCGGGTGGCCATCTCCAGCGCGGCCTTGGCCATGGTGTAGGCGATGTGGTCGCGCATCGGGTCGGTGCCGTGCAGGTCGGTCAGGTTGACGATGCAGCCCTGCTGGCGGCGCAGGTAGGGCGCCGCCGCCTGTGACAGCAGCAGCGGCGCGCGCGCATTGACCGCATACAGCTCGTCCATCGCCTTGGCAGTGACCTGGCCCAGCGGGGTAGGGAAGAAGTTGGAGGCGTTGTTGACCAGTGCATCCAGTCGCCCGAAGTGGGTGACGGCCTGCTCCACCAGGTCGGCCAGGGCGTCGGCGTCGCGCAGGTCGGCCTGCAGGGCCAGCACGCTGCCCGGGCGCACGTTGTCGAAATCGAACGCGGCCTGCTGCAGCTCCGCGCTGGAGGTGTTGGCGTGCAGCACCACCGACCAGCCACAGGCATGGAACTGGCGGGCGATGGCTGCACCGATCCGGCGCGCGCTGCCGGTGATCAGGACCACGGGGTGGGTGTCGCTCATCGAGGGTCCTCCAAGGCTCGGCTATCCTGTGCACCATTGTCACCGCATTCGAAGACGCCATGCAGCCCACCTTCCCCCTGCCCGAAGCCGATGCCCTGGCCCACAGCGACCAGCTGGCCGCCGCCCTGCGTGCCGAAATCCTTGCGCAGGGCGGGGCGATGCCGTTCTCGCGCTTCATGGAACTGTGCCTGTACACCCCCGGCTGGGGCTATTACAGCGCCGGCGCCAGCAAGTTCGGTGGCAGCGGTGACTTCATCACCGCGCCCGAGCTCGGCAGCCTGTTCGCCGGCAGCGTGGCCAATGCGCTGGCGCCGGTGTTCGCCCAGCTGGGTGCGCAGGCGCGGATGCTGGAACTGGGCGGTGGTACCGGCGCCTTCGCCGAAGCGGTGCTGCTGCGCCTGGCTGAGTTGGACGCGCTGCCGTCGCGCTACGCCATCCTCGAACCCAGCGCCGACCTGCGCGAGCGCCAGCAGCAGCGCCTGCAGCAGAACCTGCCGGCCGAGCTGGCGGCGCGCGTGGACTGGGTCGACCGCCCGTTCGAGGAGGACTGGGAGGGCGTGGTGTTTGCCAACGAGGTGATCGACGCGCTGCCGACCCCGCGCTTCCTGATCCGCGATGGCGAGGTCTACGAGGAAACCGTCGAGCTGGATGCCGAAGGCAACTTCATCCGCGGCGCGCAGCCGGCCGACATCCTGCTCAATGGCGCGGTACGCCACATCGAGCGCTATCTGGAAAAGCCCTTCGCCGAGGGCTACCGCTCCGAAGTGCTGCCGCAGCTGCCGTACTGGCTGCAGGCGGTCGCCGGTGGCCTGCAGCGTGGCGCGATGCTGTTCGTCGACTACGGTTACAACCGCGGTGAGTTCTACCAGCACGACCGCGACGATGGCACCGTGCGTGCGTTCTACCGCCACCACGTGCACAACGACGTGCATCGTTGGCCGGGCCTGCAGGACATTACGGCGTCGGTGGATTTCACCGCGATGGCCGAGGCCGGCATGCACGGCGGTTTCGAGCTGGCCGGTTACTGCAGCCAGGCCAGTTTCCTGCTTGGCAACGGCCTGGACCAGGTGCTGCTGCTGGCCGAGGAACGCACCGATGAGGTCGGCCGCATCCAGCTGCGCGACCAGGTGAAGAAGCTGACCCTGCCGACGGAAATGGGCGAGCGCTTCCAGGCCATCGGCCTGCAGCGAGGCGTCGACTTCGAACCGGCCTTCGAGCTGGGTGACCTGAGCTGGCGCCTGTGAGCCACGCGTTGCCGGTGATCAAGCCGCTGCGGCGGCCCCGGCTCTGGGCCGCGCTGTGGGCGGCGGCAGTACTGCTGGTGATCGTGGTCTGCCTGATCCCACCACCGCCGATTCCGTTGCCGGAAAACAGCGACAAGGGCGAACACTTCCTCGCCTATTTCATCCTGGCCGGCAGCGCGGTGCAGCTGTTCCGTCGGGGCCGCCCGCTGCTGTGGGTGGGCGTGGGCCTGGTGCTGATGGGTATCGGCATCGAGTTCGCGCAGGGCGCACTGACCAGCAACCGCATGGCTGACCCAATGGATGCGCTGGCCAACACCATTGGCGTGCTGGCCGGCATGGCCACCGCACTGACCCCGATGCGCGACCTGCTGCTGCGCTGGCGCGGGTAAAGGCGTGCCAACCAAGGTTGGCACCCACCTGTAGATCCACGCCATGCGCGGATGGAATCCGTAGATCCACGCCATGCGTGGATGGAATCCGTAGATCCACGCCATGCGTGGATGGAATCCGTAGATCGCCGCGCGTGGATGAGCTGCCCGGGGTGCCGACCAGGGTCGGCACCCACCAGGACAGACCTGCCGTTACTTCCCCAGCGTGACCTCATCCAGCACCCACATCGCCGGGCGCGTGTCGCCGGTGAAGTTGATGCACAGATCACCCGTGCCCTGGGTGTCCTTCGGCAGCGTCGCACGCAGGGTCACGAAGCCATCGGCATCCGGCTTGGCCGGCAGCGGCACTTCGGCCAGCACCTTGCCGCTGCAGTCGCCACGACGCACCTGCATCTCGCCATGCGCGCGCTTGGCCTTCTCGAAACGGCGCTTGGGTTCGTCGTGGGCCAGCTGGAAGTAGTACGGGATGCGACCTGCACGCACTTCCACGCTGCCGATGCCGTCCAACTGCGCCTGCGGCCAGCGCCAGCACGGCTGGAAGATGTCCACGTTGAACACCGCACGGGGGCCCTCGCGTGGGCCATCGTCTTCCAGGCGCAGCACCAGCCCCTTCTTGCCCACGCAGCTGAGCAGTTCATCGCTGCGGCGGCTGAGCAGCGATTGCGCAGTGAAGTCCGCAACCGTCGGCTTCGCCGCCAGCATCTGACCCTGATAGAACGCAGCAGCCTGCACGGTGGTTGGCAGCTTCCCGGTCAGCGGCTGCTGGTACAGCGGCGACTGCGCGGTCACCGGCTGTCCGTCGGTGCTGTAGCGCACCTCATAGCCCAGCGGATTGGCCAGCGACACGGTCACCGTGTTCTTCGCGCGATCATCGGTATAGTCCACGCCTACTTCGAACGGGGTCTGCGCATAGGCCAGGCCCCAGGCACGGTAGCGCTGCAGCTGTGCCGGCAGGCGTGCGAGGAAATCGCGGAAGTCGCGATGTTCCGGCGTGCTCCAGCCGGTCTCGGCCACGGCGGCCAGGCGCGGGAACAGGTTGTGCTGCAGGCGTGCATAGCTGCGCGTGTGTTCGGTGAACATGTTGGCCTGCAGGCCGAGGATGTGCCCGCGCTTGTCGGCGGCCAGTTCGGCCGGCACCGGCTCGAAGTTGTACAGCTTGCCGAGGTTGACCTGGGTCGGGCGACCAGGCGGCTCGTTCGGCGAGGCCGTCTGCAGGTAGTCCAGGTACAGGTAACCCACCGGCGACATGATCACGTCATGCCCGGCACTGGCCGCAGCGAGGCCACCTTCGGTGCCCTGCCACGACATCACCGTGGCCTGTGGCGGCAGGCCCCCTTCGAGGATCTCATCCCAGCCGATCAGGCGCCGGTCGTGTTCCTCCAGGAAGGTCTCCAGGCGCTTGATGATGTGGCTCTGCATGGCCATTTCATCCTTGATGCCCAGTGCACGCATGCGCTGCTGCACCTGCTTCGAGGCTTCCCACTGGTCCTTGACCGCCTCGTCGCCACCTACGTGCACGTACTTGGCCGGGAACAGTTCGATCACTTCCTCCAGCACGTTCTCGAGGAAGCTGACGGTGCTGTCTTCCACGTTGAACAGGTTCGGGAACACGCCCCATTCGCTGATCGGCTTCAGCGGGGTATTGATCGAACCCAGTTCCGGATACGCGGCGATCGCTGCGGTCGCGTGCCCCGGCACATCGATTTCCGGAATCACCTGGATATGCAGCTTCGCGGCATAGGCGATCACTTCGCGGATCTGGTCCTGCGTGTAGAAGCCGCAGTACGGATGCTCCTGGCCGCTGACCGGATCGATGCCGCCATCGCCGGCCGGCAGGCGGCAGCTGCCCACTTCGGTCAGCTTCGGGTAGCGCTTGATCTCCATGCGCCAGCCCTGGTCATCGGTGAGGTGCCAGTGGAAGGTGTTGAGCTTGTGCGCAGCCATTGCGTCGAGCACGCGCTTGATCTCGTCAAGGCTCTGGAAATGCCGTGCCGAGTCGAGCATGAAACCGCGCCAGCTGAAGCGTGGCGCATCCTGGATCTGCACCGCTGGCAGCACCCCATTGCTGCCGCCGGTGGCGAGCTGGGCGAGCGTGGTCGCGCCATAGAACAGGCCGGTTTCGTTGCCGGCCTGCACCAGCACGCCCTGCGCGGTGCTTTCCAGCGTGTAGCTTTCGCCGCTGTCGCGGAAGGTGGGCACGATCTGGAAGCGGATGCTGCCGGTCTTGGCTGCAGCCTTGCCCTTGGCCAGGACCAGGCGCGGGCCACCACTGCGGGCCAGCAGGTCGGCGAACTGGGCGGCGACGCGCTGCGCGACTTCGCCTTCGGCCTGCAGCACGGTGTCGGCGCGAACGGTGATGCCGCTGCCCTGGCCGGGCTGCACATTGGCTGGGGCGGGAATCAGCATCAGGCTGCCGGCGCGCAGCTGCGGGCCAGGAGCTTCAGCGGCGGGCGTGGGATCGGCGGCGAGTGCCGGCATCGCCGGCAGCATCGCGAACAGGCTGCCCAGCAGCAGTGCGCTGCGCATCCGGGCGCGGGAAGGCTTGACCATCGGAACGACTCCTTGGAACGGTGCGATGAACGCTATACATGAAAAACGCCGGGCCCGGAATGACCCAGGCCCGGCGTGCGTGCACGACTCGGCGATGTTGCCGCCGCTGGATCAGTACTTGAAGCGGAAGTTGAGGTAGTACTGGCGGCCGTTGCTGTAGAACGAGGTCGGGATGGCCGCGGTCTGGTAGTACTTGTAGGTCGGGTTGTTGAGGTTGAGCGCATCGAAGCTGATGCTCAGCCAGTCGGTGGCCTTGTAGCTCAGCGATGCCGACAGCGTGCCGAAGTCATCCTGGTAGTACGGGTTGGCACCGGACAGGCCGATCAGGAACGACGAACGGCGCGTGTAGCTGACGCGTGCACCGAAGGTGTCGTTCTCGAAGTAGGCACCCACGTTGTAGGTGTTCTTCGAAGTGCCCAGCAGGTTGTCGGTTCCATCGGCCCAGGTGTGCTCGGTGCTGCCATCAGCGTAGGTGTAGTTGGCGTTGACGCCGAAGTATTCGCCGATCGGCTGTTCATAGGCCACTTCAATACCGCGTACCTTGCCGTCGGCATTGCGCGGGCGGGAGATGTTGTATTCCTCGAGGCGGTTGGTCAGCTCGCTGAACAGCATTTCCTTCTCGGTGCTGAAGGCCACGTAGTCCTTCAGGCGCATCGAGTACGCACCGATCGACAACATGCCGCGCGGCATGAAGTACCACTCCAGGTTGGCATCGAAGTTGGTCGACACCACCGGCTTCAGCTTCGGATTGCCGCCGCCGCCGGTACGGTTCAGGTCCGAACCGTAGGATGAAGCGCCCAGGGCCGAGAAGTCCGGCAGAGTCTGCGTCTGCGACGCAGCCACGCGCAGCACCAGATCGTCACGCAGGTCGTACTTGAAGTTGGCGCTCGGCAGCACACGGTTGTGCTTGTTCTCGAAGGCCTGGCGGGTCCAGGCACCGAACAGGCTGCTCACGTCCGGCACAGTCGAACCGGTGGCGGCCGCGTAGGTATCGATGTCCTGCTTGATGTTGACGTAGCGCAGGCCGACGTTGCCGCTCCAGCGGTCGCCGCTGAAATTGCCCTGCACGTAGGCAGCGAAGTTCTTCTCCGACACCTTCCATTCGGCGCCGTAGTTGTGGCGGCCAGTCGGGCCGTCATTGCCGGACAGCCAGGTGGAGTTGTTGGTCACTGCATCCTTCAGTGCACCTGGGGTGAAGTACCACAGGTCGCGCGGGAAGCTGCCACCGATGCCGTTGGCGAAGCCACCGGGGAAGTTGGCGGTCGCGCCGTTCTTCAGCGCATTCCAGATCGCGCCCGGGGTTGCGCCTTCCGGCGACTTGGCCTCGCGCTTGTGGTCGCCGAAGCGGGCGCCGAAATCGATCGAGTTCAGTACGCCGGCATCGGCGAAGTACTGGTTGAAATCGAGCGTGGCCCACTTTTCCTTGTCGATCGCGGTGACCTGCTGGTTGCCCCAGGTGCCGAAGTCGGTCACGCCGCCCGGACCGATGTTGCCACCGACGTTCCAGTCGATCGGCGAGCCGTTGCCATGGGTCGACCAGTTGGCGCCGCCACCGCGGGCCAGGTTGACCTCAGCGATGTACTGGCGCGGTGTATCGCCGGTGCCCTTGGTGTTGCCGGCCTGGAACTTCATGCCCAGGTTGTCGCTGATCTGCCAGTCGGCATCGAAGGTGATGTAGTTGGTCTTGGCCTTCGACTCGCGGTAGATCATGTCGTACACCGCGTAGTCGCGGTCGGCCTGGCCGGCGAAGGTGGCGTTGGTCAGTACGCCATCCTTGACGACGTAACCCGGATTGGGGGCCTGGCCCGGAATCAGGATCTTGTTGCCATTGGCATCTTCAACGGTGCGGTCGTTGAGGATGCGGCCGCCCCACAGCATGAAGTTGCGGTTGTAGTTGTTCGCCTTCAGTTCCGAGCTGAAGCCTTCCAGGCCCAGGGTCAGGTTGTCCATCGGCTTGAACTGCAGCGACACCAGGCCGCCCTTGCGCTCGCGGGTCTGTTCGAACAGGGTCGAGCCGAGCAGGCCCGGCGCGTACACGCCGGCCAGGTCCGGGTTGGACTTGGCCACGGTGCCATTCGGATCGATCTGGAAGAAGCCGCCCGGTACTTCCTGCGCTTCGCGGCGCAGCTCGCGCTTCTGGCTGAAGGCCTGCACCATCACGCCGAAGTTGCCTTCATCGTTTTTGTAGTTGAACAGCGCCGACAGCTGCGGGTCGTTCGACTTGGCCTGGTCCGAACGCACCATGCCGACCGAACCTTCTGCGGTGAACTGCTTGGAGAATTCCAGCGGCTTGCGGGTGAGGATGTTGACGGTGCCGGTGGTGCCGCCGTCCTGCAGCTTGGCCTGCGAGGACTTGTTCACTTCCACCGAGCGCACCAGTTCCGACGGCAGCAGCGAGTAGCTGACGCTGCGGCCGACGTTGTTGCCCTGGCTGAGCACGAACCAGTCGGCCGAGCCGACGGTATGGCCGTTGATCAGGGTCTGGGTCAGGCTCGGGCTGGTGCCGCGCAGGCTGACACGGTCGGCTTCGTCGAAGCCGCCTTCGTCGGCGCTGGACGAGCTGATGTTCACACCCGGCAGGCGCTGCAGGGTGTCGGCGACGTTGTGCGCGGGCAGCTTGCCCACGTCTTCGGCGGTGACCACTTCCACGCGCGCATTGGCTTCGCGCTTGGTATCCAGCGACTTTTCCATCGAACCACGGATGCCGGTGACCTGCACGGTATCCAGGTCGGTGGCGGTCTGGGTGGCCTGCTGCGCGTGCGCGCTGAAGGCGAGGCAGCTGACGATGGCGGCCGAAAGCAGGGTCTTGCGGGTGTTCATGATGTCTCTCCTCATCACTCGATTGGATGCCGGCGGCGGTGTTCGATTACGGTTGCGATGACATGCGCGGGGCGGCGGCGAAGTCCCGTGCGTTGGCGTGCCACGTACTGCGTGCTGCGATTGCGTTGAAGCCTGTTGCGGTATCAGGCGGCCGACTGCTGCAGGTACCAGCTGGCAGCGCCGACCACGCCCAACTGGCCGTGCTCGACGACCTTCACCGGGATGCGTGCCAGCGCTTCGCCCATCGGTCCCTTCTGCAGGTAGCGTTCGACGAAAGTGCTGGCGTGCAGGTATTCACGGATCTGCGGCAGGATGCCGCCGGCCAGGTAGACGCCACCGTGGGCGCCGTAGAACAGCGCCATGTCGCCGATGGTGCTGCCGAGCAGGCCGCAGAACACATCCAGCGCCTGGCGCGCATGTGCATCGCTGTCGGCCATGGCCGCAGCGGTGACCGCGTCGGGGCTGGCCAGGGTCGGCGCCTGGCCCTGCAGTGCGCACACCGCGCGGTACAGGTTCATCAGGCCCGGGCCGGAGATCGCGTGTTCGATCGACACGTGCGCGCGGTCGCGCTGCATGTGGCGGACGATGGCCATTTCCAGTTCGGTGCTGGCGGCCAGGGTCGGTTGCCCGGCTTCGGTCGGGAGCACGACCGGGCCGTGCGCGGTGGGGATCCACAGCGCGGCGCCGAGGCCGGTGCCGGGGCCGACCACCAGGGTCGGGCCGCGGGCGGCGGTTTCCGGTCCGCACAGGTGCAGCACGCCACTGGCGTCAACCTGCGCGGCGGCGTAGGCCACGGCTTCGAAGTCGTTGACGATGTAGACCCGCTGCAGGCCGACGTCGGCTTCCACCTGGCGCGCCGACAGCGGCCACGGCAGGTTGGCGGTGATCACCGTGCCGTCCTCGCGGGCGTAGCCGGCACTGGCGACCACGCAATGCGTGGGCCGCGGGCCTTCGCCGAGGAAGTCGGACAGGATCGCGCTGAGGCCGGCATGGTCGGCGTTGCGGTATTTGCGGTACTCCAGCACCTGCACCGGATGGGCGGCATCACCGCTGGCCTGGACCCGGGCCACGCGCACATGGGTGCCACCGACGTCGGCGGCCAGGAACGTCGGCGCGACTCGGGACAGGACATGGGCCGGGGCGGGGTGGCTGGCGGTCACGCGGGCTCCTGCTGCAGGTGGGGCCGGCCCCGGGATCGGGGGCGGCGATTGGGGCGGAGTCTGTAACCCCGCTGACAACGATGTCAACGAGTTCGTGACACTTTCGTTGCTGCATCGCAACGAATGCGACATGCAGTAAACGTTTACATGGCGTGAGTGCGGGTTTCACGTGGGAACCGTTGCCGCACATGGGCCAAGGCCTTCGGCGCATTCAGCACGATGCGTTGCGATTGGGTTGCGCAGTGCAGCACGAGGTTCACAGGGCTGCGCGTGGAAGTTGACAAACCGCGGCTGTCCATCGAAAGAATGTGACAACGTTGTTCCCAGCCACTCTCCGACGCCGTGTTCTGCGGCCGTCGCCGCAGGAGCCCTCCTGATGTCCGCCGTCCCCGCTGCAAGCGCGCGCCCGAACGTGGCCACCTCCATCGCCATCGTTGGCGTGTTGTTCTTCCTGATCGGCTTCTTCACCTGGCTCAACGGCCCGCTGATCACCTTCGTCAAGCTCGCCTTTGAACTCAGCGAGGTCGGCGCCTTCCTGGTGCTGATGGTGTTCTACCTGTCCTACTTCTTCCTGGCCCTGCCGGCGTCCTGGATCCTGCGCCGCACCGGCATGAAAAAGGGCCTGAGCCTGAGCCTGCTGGTGATGGCCGGTGGTGCTGCGTTGTTCGGTGAGTTCGCCACCCAGCGCTGGTACCCGGGCGCGCTTGGCGGCCTGTTCGTGATCGGCAGCGGCCTGGCCCTGCTGCAGACTGCGATCAACCCCTACATCTCCATCCTCGGCCCGATCGAAACGGCGGCACGCCGCATCGCGCTGATGGGCATCTGCAACAAGATCGCCGGCATGCTGGCGCCGGTGCTGATCGGCACGCTGGTGCTGCACGGCATCGGTGACCTCGATGCACAGGTGCAGGCGGCAGATGCAGTCACAAAGGCCGCGCTGCTGAACGAGTTTGCCGCCAAGATCCACACCCCGTACCTGGCGATGGCTGCGCTGCTGGTGGTGCTGGCGGTGGCGGTGCTGTTCTCGCCGCTGCCGGAAATCAAGTCGTCCGAAGCCAACGCCACGCCGGCGGCTGCCGGTGCCGCCGAGCGCCGCAGCATCTTCCAGTTCCCGCACCTGTGGCTGGGCGTGCTGTGCCTGTTCGTCTACGTGGGCGTGGAGGTGATGGCCGGTGATGCGATTGGTACTTACGGGCATGGCTTCGACCTGCCGCTGGACCAGACCAAGATGTTCACCTCGCTTACCCTTGGCGCGATGCTGGTCGGCTATGTGGTCGGCCTGCTGTTGATCCCCAAGGTCGTGTCGCAGTCGCGCTACCTGACCATTTCGGCGGTGCTGGGCGTGGTGTTCTGCCTGGGTGCCTGGGCCACCCACGGTTATGTGTCGGTGGCCTTCGTGGCCCTGCTGGGCTTCGCCAACGCCATGATGTGGCCGGCGATCTTCCCGCTGGCGATCCGCGGCCTGGGCCGTTTCACCGAGACCGGCTCGGCGCTGCTGGTGATGGGCATTGCCGGTGGCGCGATCATTCCGCAGCTGTTCGCCGTGCTCAAGCAGCACATCGACTTCCAGCTGGTGTTCGTGTTGCTGATGGTGCCGTGCTACCTGTACATCCTGTTCTACTCGGTGGTCGGCCACCGCGCCGGCCTGCCGCAGGACAAGGCCTGATCGGCGATGATGGACGGCAGCCAACCCCAGGGAAAACCCATGCGCAGAGCGACCATCAAGGACGTTGCGGAAAAGGCCAAGGTCTCGCTGAAGACGGTCTCGCGGGTGATCAACAACGAGCCTTCGGTGATGCAGGCCACCCGTGCGCGGGTGCTGCGTGCCATCGCCGAGCTCGATTACGAGCCCGATCCGTCCGCACGCAACCTGCGCAGCGGCACCACCTTCGTGATCGGGCTGGTCTACGACAACCCGAACCCGTACCACATCATCGGCGTGCAGAACGGCGTGCTGGCCGCGTGCCGCGAGACCGGCTTCGGCCTGCAGATCCATCCCTGCGATTCCAGCTCGCCGCTGCTGGCCGATGAACTGGCCGACTGGGTACAGCGTTCGCGCCTGGCCGGGTTGGTGCTGACCGCACCGATGTCCGAGCGCCGCGACCTGATCCAGGCGCTGACCGCGCGCGGCATCAAGCTGGTGCGCATCATTGCGGCCACCGAAGACCCGGCCGATGGTGCCTGCGTATTCGTCGACGACCGCGAGGCCGCCTACGAGATCACCGAGCACCTGATCCAGCTGGGCCACCAGCGCATCGGCTTCCTCTGGGGCGGCATCTCGCACCGCTCCTCGGGCGAACGCTATGCCGGTTACGAAGCCGCACTGAAGGACTACGGCATGACCGTGGACAAGCATCTGGTGGTGCAGGGCGACTACACCTTCGACGATGGTTTCCGTGGTGCGCGCCGCCTGCTGGCGCTACGCGAACCGCCCACGGCCATCTTCGGTTCCAACGACGAAATCGCCGCCGGCGTGCTGGCCGCCGCGAAGTCGGCCGGCATGAACGTGCCGTACGACCTGTCCATTGCCGGCTTCGAGGACAGCCCGTTCTCGCGCCAGTCATGGCCGCCGCTGACCACTGCCAAGCAGGCCACCGAAGACATCGCCCGCCATGCCGCGCGCCTGCTGATCGCCCAGCTGCGCAGCGACGCTTACGACGATGCACCGGCGCCACTGCACAACCAGGGCTTCGTGCCGCAGCTGGTGGTGCGCGGTTCGACCGCGCCGATGCGCCCGGCCGGCGCACGCCCCCTTCCTTCCGATCCTGCCTGAGCCTGCCATGTCGCTGTCAGACCCCACGTCCACCCTGATGTTCGCCGAAGCCGCTGAAGCGGCCGACGTGGTCGCGCGCCAGTTCTCGCGCAACCACGCCACCATGGAAACCCTGGCCGCCAGCCTGCGTGCGGCGCCGCCGCCGTTCGTGGTCACCTGCGCACGCGGCAGCTCCGACCATGCCGCCACCTATGGCAAGTACCTGCTGGAAACCCAGCTGGGCCTGGTGGTCGCATCGGCTTCGCCGTCGGTGGGTTCGGTCTATGCCGCACCGCTGCAGCTGCGTGGCGCGCTGTTCATCGTCATCTCGCAGTCGGGCAAGAGCCCGGACCTGCTGCGCAACGCGGAAGCTGCCAAGGCCGCCGGCGCGCGCGTGATCGCACTGGTCAACGTCGAGGATTCGCCGCTGGCGCAGCTGGCCGATACGGTCATTCCGCTGCATGCCGGTGCCGAGAAGAGTGTGGCGGCGACCAAGAGCTACCTGGCGTCCCTGGCCGCGCTGCTGCAGCTGGCTGCCTACTGGAAGCAGGACGCAAGCCTGCGTGCGGCGCTGGACCTGCTGCCGGACGCGATGCGCGAGGCCTGGCAGTGCGACTGGACGCCGGTGACCGAGGGCCTGGTCGAGGCGACCAACCTGTTCGTGCTCGGCCGTGGCCTGGGCCTGGGCGCGGCGCAGGAAGCTGCATTGAAGTTCAAGGAAACCTGCAGCCTGCATGCCGAAGCCTACAGCTCGGCCGAAGTGAAGCATGGCCCGATGGCGCTGGTCGACCGCGGTTTCCCGGTGCTGGCCTTTGCCCAGCCTGATGAAACCGGCGCCGGCACCCGTGCCGTCGTCGAAGAATTCACCGCGCGCGGTGCACAGGTGTGGATGGCCGGTGCCGGTGGCAACCTGCCGGTAGCGGCCGCGCCGCATCCGCTGTGCGCACCGCTGCTGACCGTGCAGAGCTTCTACCGCGCGATCAACGCGCTGGCGCTGCGTCGTGGCTTCAACCCGGACCTGCCGCCGCACCTGAACAAGGTCACGGAGACGGTGTGATGGCAACGGTCCTGCGCAATGCCCGCGTCCTTGCCGGCGACGAATTCCGCGATGATCTGGCGGTGGTGATCGAGCACGGCCGCATCAGCGCGTTGCTGCCCGATGCAGCGCCGCAGCTGGGCCAGGCCGCCGAGCAGGTTGATCTGGGCGGTGGCTGGCTGCTGCCCGGCTTCATCGATGTGCAGGTCAATGGTGGCGGCGGCGCGCTGTTCAACAACACGCCGGACGTGGCGTCGCTGCGGACCATCGCGCAGGCGCACCGCCGCTTCGGTACCACCGCGATGCTGCCGACGCTGATCAGCGATGACGTGGGCGTGATGCGTGAAGCCATCGATGCGTTGCGCGAGGCGATCGCGCAGGGTGTACCAGGCGTGATCGGCATCCATCTGGAAGGACCGTACATCGCGCCGGCCCGCAAGGGTACGCACGATGCCAGCAAGTTCCGTGTGCCAGACGAAGCAGAGATCGCGCTGGCCGCATCGCTGGACAACGGCGTGACCCTGCTGACGCTGGCACCGGAACGCGTGCCGCTGGAAACCATTCGTGCGTTGGTCGAGCGCGGCGTGATCGTTGCCGCCGGCCACACCGCAGGCACCTATGAAGAGATCCGCGCCGGCCTGGATGCCGGCGTGCGTGGCTTCACCCATCTGTACAACGCGATGTCCCCGCTGCAGGGGCGTGAGCCCGGTGCGGTCGGCGCTGCGCTGGAAGACCGCGACAGCTGGATCGGCATCATTGTCGATGGCGTGCATGTGCATCCGGCCAGCCTGCGCGTGGCGCTGGCGGCCAAGCCACGCGGCCGCCTGCTGCTGGTCACCGATGCGATGCCGCCGGTCGGTGCCGACGATCCCAGTTACGTGCTGTACGGCGAAACCATCACCGCCATCGATGGCGTGGTGCGCAATGCGGCCGGTTCGCTGGCCGGTTCGGCGCTGGACATGGCCACTGCCGTGCGCAACACCGTGCAGCTCCTCGGCCAGCCGCTGGCCGAAGCCGCGCGCATGGCCTCGACCTATCCGGCGCAGTTCCTCAACGTTGACGATCGTCTGGGCCACATCGCCGAGGGCTACCAGGCCGACCTGGTGCTGCTGGACGATGCCCTGCAGGTGCGTGGCACCTGGATTGCCGGACAATACGAGGCCGCCTGATGAACAGTATGCCGCCGCGCCGCTTGGGCTCGATCGATGCCCTGCGCGGCATCACCGTGGCGGCAATGCTGCTGGTCAACAACCCGGGTGACTGGAGCGCGGTGTTCGCGCCGCTGCGTCATTCGGAATGGCATGGCTGCACGCCTACCGATCTGGTGTTCCCGTTCTTCCTGTTCCTGGTCGGCGTGTCGATGGCCTTCAGCGTGGCGCCACGCGCGCTGGACGCGTCGGCGCGACCGGCATTGGCACGCGGCGTGCTGGAACGCGCGCTGCGCATCCTGCTGGCCGGAGCGCTGCTGCACCTGCTGATCTGGTGGGCGCTGGATACCCATCACTTCCGCATATGGGGCGTACTGCAGCGGATCGCGGTATGCGCGGCGCTGGTGGGCGTGCTCGCGGTGTATGCGCTGCCGCGCGTGCAGGTCGGTGCGCTGATCGTGCTGTTGGTGGGGTACACCGTACTGCTGCTCGGCATCGGTGACCTTGCGCCGTGGACCAATCCGGCCAGTCGTCTGGATACCGCGCTGTTCGCACCGTGGATCTATCAATGGCACGCCGATACCGGGCTCGGCCATGACCCGGAAGGGCTGCTGAGCACGCTGGGCGCGTTGGCCAGCACGGTGCTTGGCCTGCTGGCGGGTGGCCTGCTGCGCAACCGGCGCACTGCTGCGTTGGCTGGGCTGGGCGCGGTTGCTGCCGTGCTGGGCTTGCTGCTGGCCGTGGTACTGCCGTTGAACAAGCAGCTGTGGACGCCCAGCTACGTGCTGTGGACCGGCGGCCTTGCGGCGCTGGCGCTGTGGCTGGGCTACGTACTGATTGACCAGAAGGGCTGGCCGGCACTCGGCCGGCGCTTCGGGGTCAATGCGATCACCGCGTATCTCGGGGCATCGGTGATGTCGGTGGTGTTGATGGCCACCGGCGCCTGGGGCTGGATCTGGCAGCAGTTGGCCACCGCGATGCCGCAGACGCTGGAGCTGGCGTCGATGCTGCAGGCGCTGGTGTTCGTCGCACTGTGGTGGGGCGTGGCGTGGTGGCTGGACCGGCGGAAGATCTATCTGAAGATCTGACCCCATCCGCCAACGGCATCCACGCATGGCGTGGATCTACCAGGTGCCATGAGTGAATCGATTGGCGATGCAGGGTCAGTAGATCCACGCCATGCGTGGATGCTTTGCGCGTGATTCCCAAGTTCCGAAAAAATGAACGATTTCAGGCACATCACATTGGCGTGAGGACCGGGCGTTTTCACATCTGAACTGTGATTCTCTGCACGCAAGTTCACCTGTCGAAACGCTTCACCACACGGCAGACTGCAAGCGCAGTGCCGCACATACGCAGTTCCTGATTTCCCGTCCAGGAGTGCCCCATGTCCCGTGCCGTTCCGCGTGCGTTCCGCCCGCGCCGCCTTGCTGTTTCCGTGTTGCAGGCCCTCGCCGTTCCGTCCCTGCTTCTGACGACCGCCGGCGTCGCCTGGGCGGGCTGCAACAACCCGGCACCGACCGCCGGCCAGACGGTCACCTGTGATGCCAACGCACCGAATCCGCAGACCGTTCCCATCACTGCCAGTGGCGTGGCCGGAATCACCGTCAACGTCGCCAATGGTGCCCAGTTGCAGCAGAATGGTGGTGGATCGGCCATCGCGCTGGTCGGTGCCGGCGGGCACCTGCTGTCAAACCAGGGCGCGATCAGTTCAGTGGGCGGTGTGGCCGTGCAGCTTGGGGGCGGCAGCCGCGTCGAGAACCTTGGCAGCATCAGCACCGGCAACACCATCGCCCTGCAGTTCGTCGGTGGCGGTAACAGCGTGTTGATCAACCGCGGAGCCATCAGTGGCCGCACAGGCGTGCAGTTCGATGCCGGCAACGATCGCCTCGAGATGCAGGCCGGCAGCATCGCCGGAGGTGTCCTGCAGGGTGATGGCAACGATGTGCTGCAGCTCAGCGACGGTACGATCGACAGCGTCGACCAGGGCACCGGTGATGACCAGGTGACCGTCACCGGCGGCACCGTCACCGGTGTGGTGGTGCAGGGCAGCGGCCGCGATGATTTCGTCATGAGTGGCGGCACGATCGGCGCGCTGCAGCAGGGCGACAACATCGATACCTTCCGCATGAGCGGTGGCCGCATCATCGGTGCGTTCGAGGATGGCGACCAGGCCTGGATGACCGCTGGCCGCGTCGGCCGCGTCAACATGAAGCTGGACAAGAATCTGTGGGATCAGTCCGGCGGCATCGTTGAGGGCAACGTGGTCACCGGCTTCGACACCGACACCATCATCATCTCGGGTACGGCCTACATCGGCGGCAATATCAGTGTCAGTGGTGGTGCCGATAGCGTGACCATCACCGATGGCACCGTGCGCGGCCAGGTACTGCTCAGCACCGGCAACGACACCTTCAACTGGAACGGCGGCGGCATCGTCTACGGCGCGATCGACTTGGGGCCGGACAACGACGTGGCCAACCTCAGCAACCTCAACCAGGGCAACCTTGGTGCAGTGCCGCTGTTCGACGGTGGCAGTGGCATCGATCAGCTCAACTTCAACAACGTCAAGGCTGCGGGCGTGGGACGCTTCCAGAACTGGGAGACAATCAGCCTGGCCAACAGCACCGAGCTGACCTTCGATGTTGATCTGGTGCTGGGTGACAGCGGAACCGGCACCGGCACGCTCACGGTGGATGACACCAGCACTGTCTACGCGGGCAGTGGCGGCCATGCCGTCCGTCCGTTCAACAGTGGCGGACTGGTGGAGATGGTCAATGCCGGGCGCATCGACCTGACCGGTGCCGGCGCCGGCGACGTGTTCACCGTGCGTGGCAACTACCGCGGTGACGGTGGCGGCCTGTACCTGCGTACCGTGCTGGGTGCGGACAATTCCACCAGCGATCGACTGGTGATCGATGGCGGTGCCGCCACCGGCACGACCGGCATCGGCGTCATCAACGCTGGAGGCAGTGGAGCGGCCACGTTGGCCGATGGCATCCTGTTGGTGCAGGCGTTGAATGGTGGTCGCACCGCGCCGGGCGCGTTTTCGCTGTTCGCACCGGTGGCAGCCGGTGCCTACGAGTACTTCCTGTTCAAGGGCGGTGTCAGTGCCGGTACCAGCGAGAACTGGTACCTGCGCTCGACCGTGGTGGCCGGCCCGGCACCGGCGCCCAACGGAAGCGGTATCAATGGCGCACCGCCGCCGCCGACACCACCCGTCGCACCCCCACCACCGATCACCCCGGCACCGCCACCGCCGCCCGAAGGTGCAACCGATCCGGATCTGACCGCAGGCGAGACCGCGCCGCCACCACCGCCGCCGGAACCCGTACCGGTGGCGCCGCCCAGTGATCCAGCGGTGCCGGACGTGCCGGTGGCTGGCGGAGCGCTGCCCGGAACCGGTGCGCCGCCGACGCCGGGTGCACGCCCCGCCGAGGGCGCAGTGGTACCGCTGTACCGCGTGGAAACCGCCACCTACGCCGTGGTGCCGCCGCTGCTGCGCGAGACCTCGCTGGCCAGCCTCGGTACCTTCCACGAGCGGCAGGGCGAACAACACCTGCTGTACAACCAGGGTGCATTCCGCACCGCGTGGGGCCGGTTGGTGGGGCAGAGCAGCGAGATCCACTGGAAGGGTGATGCGAAGCCCGGCTTCGATGGCGATGTGATGGGCCTGCAGGCCGGTCTGGATGTGTGGGCCGCAGCGTCTGACAATCATCGCAACCAGATCGGCGTGTTCGTCGGCCGCACCCGCGCGCAGGGCAAGACCACCGGCCTGGCACTCGGCTGGGAGAACGTGCAGGTGGGGCAGAACCGCTTGGACGACAAGCACGTGGGCCTGTACTGGACGTTCACCGACAGCAGCGGGGGCTACATCGACGCCGTGGCGATGCAGAGCCGCTACGACGGCCGCGTGCGTTCTTCGCGTGGACTCGGCTTCGGGATCAAGGGCGATGGCACCAGCGTATCGGTGGAAGCCGGCAAGCCGCTGCTGCACGTCGGTCAGTCCGCATGGTGGCTGGAACCGCAGGTACAGGTGATCTGGCAGCGCACCGCGCTGGACGACCGCCGCGATGAAGTATCGAGCGTGCGTTTCGACAACGACAATGCCTGGACCGGCCGCATCGGCCTGCGCCTGGCCGGCGACTACCAGTTGGCCGACAACGGCTGGCAACCGTACTTCAAGCTCAACTACTGGCATGGCCGTTCCGGCGAGGACCGCGTCGGCTTCGACAACGACACGATCATCAATTCGCAGCGCTCGCGTGCACTGGAAGCAGGCGTAGGTGTGGTCGGGCGTTTCAATCGCACCATCAGCGCCTATGCCGTGGCCGACTACACACGCGAGCTGGGCGGCGACCGCAACGAGAAGCGCCGCATCATCGAAGGCAACATCGGCCTGCGCGCGAACTGGTAGCGCCGGGCCATGCCCGGCGGCATGACCCGCTCTGGTGGGTGTCGACCTTGGTCGGCACAGATTCCACCGGCGCCCTGACCCTGCTCTGGTAGGTGTCGACCTTGGTCGGCACGGATTCCACCGGCGCCATGACCTTGCTCTGGTGGGTGTCGACCTTGGTCGGCACAGATTCCACCGGCGCCATGACCTTGCTCTGGTAGGTGCCGACCTTGGTCGGCACGACTCTCTCCGCTGCCATGACCCTGTAGAGCCGAGCCATGCTCGGCTGCTTCGGTCCAATCCCACAGAGCCGAGCATGGGCTCGGCTCTATAGGACAACGGTGCGTGGCGAGATCGATCCCGCCACGGCTATCCTATGGCTTCGATACATGACAAGGAGTCGTCGATGCTGGACCTAAGGAATGTTCGTGCCGCCATGCTCGCCACGCTGCTGCTTTCATCTGCGGCCGCTGTTGCAGAGGAAACAGTGGAGCTGCCGTCGCCCGAAGCGCGTGAGCAGATGCTGCAATTGTTGGAAACCCAGTCCTTGTACCGTGGCCGCGTCGATTGGAACGACGTGCGCGCGCGCCTGAACGCCGCAGGTGATGACCGCGCACAACAGCGCCGTGTTCTGGATGAGGCCGCCGCACTCAGCAGCGGAGGCCACGGCCGTTGGTTTTCACCAAGCGAGCAGCGTCAGCGCTCCGAACGTGCTCAGCGCTTGAATGCCGCTCAGGCGACCGACCTCGCTGCCCCCAGACACGCCAATCCCCGCATCGGCGTGCTGCGGGTGAGCCCCTTCGTGGAAGACCTGCAACGCAGCGAATCGGAACGTTATGAAGCACGCAAGGTCTACGCGCTGGCGTTGCAGGAGCGTATCGCTGGCCTGGATGACGGCATGCGGTGCGGCTGGGTAGTGGATGTAAGCAGCAATGGCGGCGGCAACATGTGGCCGATGTTGTTTGGTTTGTTGCCATTGCTGCATGGAACGCCGGATACGCAGGGAGCGTTGATCGGCGCTTTCCGTAGTGCCAATGGATTGCTGTGGTGGCGGCAGGCGGAAGGTGAAGTCGTGCAAGGCAACGCATCGATGCTGCGTTCACGACAGGGCGCGTATCGGCTGCGTGCGGGCACGGCACCGGTGGCGGTGGTGATGGGGGCAGGCACTGCCAGCTCCGGCGAAGCAGTGGCACTCGCGTTTCGAGGGCAACCAGGGAGTCGTAGTTTCGGTCAGCCGAGCGCGGGCTTTTCTACCGGCAATCGACCGACGACGCTGGTGGACGGTACCACCTTGCTGTTGACCCACAACGTCATGACCGACCGTAACGGCCAGGGCGACGGTGGCAGGATGCAGCCGGATCAGGCTACCCCCAGCGGACCGGCCACCCTTGCCGCCGCCCAAGCCTGGCTGCTGGTCCAGCCTGCCTGCCAGGGCAGCTGATCCATGATCCTGATCGGCCAGCAGGAGCGGGTGGTGGTGGTCGGCCCAGCCGAAGCCCACCACTGCCTGCGCTGCCAGACGGAAACCGAGTTCGCGCCCCAGCTGCGCTACAAGATGGCGCGCATCGACCTGCTGTTTGGCCTTGCCTACCATCGCCGCTACGAGACCCGCTCTGGTAGGTGTCGACCTTGGTCGGCACAGATTCCACCGGCGCCATGACCCTGTAGAGCCGAGCAATGCTCGGCTGCTTTGATCGTGTCCCATGCAGCCGAGCATGGGCTCGGCTCTACAACGGCTATCCGCGTAATGGCGCGGCATGATTCGCCACGGTTATGCTGTGAACCTGACCCAACGACAAGGAAACGTCGCATGCAGATGTGCAAGGGAGTTCTTGGGAATGGCGCGCTGATACTGACCCTTCTGGCAGCCAACGCAACGGCCGCCATCGCGTCCACCACCGAAGTACCTTCGCCGGAAGCGCAGGTACAGATCCTGGATCTGCTCGAGCATGAAGCCTTGTACCGCGACAAAGTGGACTGGCCTGCCGCTCGTAAGCGACTGGCGTCGTTGCAGGCGTACCCGGGTGCGTTGCATACCGCCCTGCGTGAAATCATCGTGGAGAGCACCGGGGGGCATGGTGTCTGGATGACGCTTGCACGCAAGCGTGAAGCCACGGAGCGCTCGAAGCAGGTCGGCGCTGAGGCCGTTGCCAAGGCGAAAGTGGCTGGTGCCGTCGATGCACGCATTGGCTGAGTGGTCATCGA
Organism: Stenotrophomonas sp. INTA L402-1; assembly: GCF_059295135.1. Taxonomy (NCBI): domain Bacteria; kingdom Pseudomonadati; phylum Pseudomonadota; class Gammaproteobacteria; order Lysobacterales; family Lysobacteraceae; genus Stenotrophomonas; species Stenotrophomonas sp. INTA L402-1. The sequence continues at coordinate 43,674 of NZ_JCAFWP010000016.1, read as the reverse complement.
AGGCTATGCCGCCACGCCGGGGGCTACGCGGCAGGACGAGTTCAATCAGGACATCCAGCGCGCGCTGCAATGGCAGGATGTCATCCGTGGCAAGGACAGCGGCGATCGCTGTGGCTGGATTGTCGATCTGCGCAGCAACCGTGGGGGCAACATGTGGCCGATGCTGCTGGGTGTTGCGCCGTTGCTGCGCACGTCGTCGACAGGCGTGGAAGAGGTCGGGTCGTTTGCTACTGCCCACGGGCCGCGGCGCTGGAGTCTGGCGCCGACCATGGTGCAGGTCGATGGTCGTCCCAGGCTGGGATTCGGTCGACCGGGGTATTCCCTCAAGCAGCCCGGCGCGCCCGTCGCCGTTCTGGTCGGGTCGAATACCGCCAGCTCTGGCGAAGCGACGATGCTGTCATTCAGGGGGCGCCCCCAGACGCGGAGTTTCGGGCAGTCGACAGCGGGCTTCTCGACAAGCAACGATACGCGGCCCTTGGTGGATGGCAGTGTGTTGGCGGTGACGACCGCGGTGATGAAAGACCGCACTGGCGCTGGCGCCGGTGCCAGGATTACTCCGGATGAATTGACGACAGGCGATGCGGCCACCCTTGCCGCCGCCCAAGCCTGGCTGCTGGCCCAACCCGCCTGCCAGGGCCGCTGATCCATGATCCTGATCGGCCAGCAGGAACGGGTGATGGTGGTCGGCCCGACCGAAGCCCACCACTGCCTGCGCTGCCAGACGGAAACCGAGTTCGCGCCCCAGCTGCGCTACAGGATGGCGCGCATCGACCTGCTGTTTGGCCTCACCTACCATCGCCGCTACGAGCTGGCCTGCAGCCGGTGCGGGCACGGCTGGGTGCTGGACACCGACACCATGGACCAGCAGCTGGGCGGGGTGCCGATCCCGTGGCGGCACCGCTTCGGCCTGCCGCTGATGCTGGTGGTGGTGGCCGGTCTGGCGGCGTTGGGCTGGCTGTGGCGTCATGGATTCCTCGGTTGAGGAGCGGGCCTGTTAAAGTCTGCCCTGCAATCACGTACCGGAACCGACCATGGACCACGACACCCCGTTCGAACCCCTCAACGACCTCGAGGCGCGCCTGCTGCAGGCCCAGGACGGCACGCTGACCGCAGCGCAGTTCCTCGACGGCCTGCTGACCTCGACGGCGTTCGTGCTGCTGGACAAGGCCATTGGCGAAGACGGCGCCTGGGACGAGAGCATCTCGCCGCTGGTGCTGACCAGCGAGAGCGGCGAGCCGATGTTCGCGGTGTTCACCGCCCCCGAGCGCGCCGGCCTGTGGCACGAGCAGCTGCCGCAGTTTGCGCATGCCATGCCGATTGCGGTGCACGCGCTGTTGGCCGGTATCGGCGACGGCGTCGGCCTGGTGCTGAACCCGGGCCTGGACGTGGGCATGGAGATGATTCCCGATGCCGTGGCCCAGCTGAAGCAGCGGGCTGCAGCGATCACACGTGGCATGGCGCACTGATCCAGGGATTGTCTGGTTGCCGCCCAGCGGCCGGCACTACCAGGGCTTCAGCGGGCGGCGGCGATGGCCTTCACCCGCGCCTTGGCCAGTGCTTCGCCGATGGCCGGGCCCTTCAGATGCGTGGTATCCAGATCCCGCGCCTGCACTGACAGCGCCGCCTGGTGCAGGCGCTTGAGCGTTTCGCCCTGTGGGTAGTCGGCATCCTCGAAGCCGAGCCGGCCGCGCTTGTCGGCCTCGCAGCACAGCGCAATGCGGGCCACGCGTTCCGGACGGCGCAGCGCATCGCAGCGGCCCAGCAGTTCCAGGACGGTGGCATCGCGCAGTTCGTCGATGCGGTGCACGTTCAAGTGCTCGCGGCAGACCGCTTCGGCCAGCTGCTGGTGCTCGGTGGGAATCTTCAACCGCGCGCACAATGCCTTCAGTGGCTTGATGCCGCGCTGCTCGTGCATGATGTGGCGTGGCCATTCCTCCGGCGGGGTCAGGCCCTTGCCGAGGTCGTGGGTGAGGGCAGCGAAGCCGACCAGGTCATCACCCGGTGCCAGCTTCGCGGCCATGTCGCTGACCATTTCCTGGTGGATGCCGGTATCGACTTCCGGGTGGAATTCGGCACGCTGCGGCACGCCATACAGCGCTTCCAGTTCGGGCAGGATCGGGCCCAGTGCCTGCGCATCGTGCAGCGTGCGCAGGAAGGCGGAGGGCCGTTCACTGACCAGCGCCTTGCGCAGTTCCTGCCAGACGCGTTCCGGCACCAGCGCGTCCAGCTCGCCACTGGCGGCGACCTCGCGCATCAGCGCCATGGTCTCTTCGGCGATGGTGAAGCCCAGTGGCGCGAAGCGCGCCATGAAGCGCGCCGCACGCAGCACGCGCAGCGGGTCTTCCACGAACGCAGGACCGACGTGGCGCAGCACGCGCTGTTCAATATCGCGCACGCCACCGTAAGGATCGACCAGCGTGCCGGTGTCTTCGTCACAGGCGATCGCGTTGATGGTGAAGTCGCGGCGCTGCAGGTCTTCTTCCAGCGTCACCGCCGGATCGGCGTCGACCACGAAACCGCGATAGCCGCGGCCGGATTTGCGCTCGGTGCGTGCCAGCGCGTACTCCTCGCCGGTCTTCGGGTGCAGGAACACCGGGAAGTCGCGGCCGACGGCGGTGTAGCCCTGCGCCTCCATCTGCGCGGGCGTGGCACCGACCACCACCCAGTCGCGGTCGCCGGCAGGGCGCTGCAGCAGGCGGTCGCGCACGGCGCCGCCGACAAGATAGATCTTCATGGGAGGATGATCGCATGCCCGGCACTACCGACGCAGCGGCATCACGGCAGGCCGCGCCACTCCGGCACGAACAGGCCGGCCAGGAACCACAGGCCGTAGACGATCCACAGGCAGAGGAAGTACAGCTTGATCTGCGATTCGTCCCACAGGCTGCCCCAGCTGTCGACGAAGGCCAGCGACTTCCAGCCTTCCATCCAGGCCGCGCCACCCCAGCGCAATACCCAGGTGGCGAACAGGCTCCAGGCGGCGAACATCCCGATCCAGGCCAGCAGGCTCATCGCTTTCCTCTCCCCGGGAAATGGATGCCGGGTAGTGCCGGCCGCTGGCCGGCAACCCTTGGATGATGGCCGAAGCCGGCCAGCGGCCGGCACGACCGTGTTGCGATCAATCGCCGCCCTGGTCAGCGTTGGCGGCGCAGCTGAAGCTCTTGCGCTTGTCCACCAGGCGGCCCATCAGGCGGTCGCTCAGCGGCAGCGCATCGCCATTGAGGCGCCAGTCGTAGATCACGCTGAAGGCCAGCACGCGGGCGACGTACTCGCGGGTTTCCTTGTAGCTGATGGTCTCGATCCACAGGTCCGGATCAAAGCCCGGGCGCTGGCCCTGCCAGCGCGCGGTCGGGGTCGGGCCGGCGTTGTAGGCGGCGATGGTCACGTACGGCAGGCCGTCGTACTTGTTCATCAGCTGGCGCAGGTAGGCGGTACCGATGGCGATGTTGGTGTCCGGGTCGTACAGGCTGTCGGCACCGCCGTAGCCGGTCAGGCCGATCGACTTGGCCACGCCGGCACCGGTGGCCGGCAGCACCTGCATCAGGCCCATGGCGTTGGCAGGCGAGCGCGCGCGCGGGGTGAAGGTGCTCTCGGCGCGGATCTCTGCCGCCACCCAGGCCGGATCGATCGCGTTGCGTGCCGATTCGCGGCGGATGGTGGCGTCGTGGTGCAGCGGGAAACGCAGGTCGTACAGGCGCTGTTCCTGCGGCTGCTTGCCGAGTGCGAACACGGCGCGGTCGAACCAGCCATTGTCCTGCGCCACGCGAACGGCGAGGCGGCGCTGGGTGTCATCGAAGCGCGATAGCGCGCTGTTCCATTCGGCCACGGCCCAGCCGGCGCGATCGATCTGGTACAGCGCCATCGCGCGCTGGATGGCTGGGTCGCGCGCGATCACCGCTTGTGCCTGCGTGCTGTCGTTCGGCTTCCACGGGCACAGCGTGTAGCCCTGCTGCAGTTTGTCGGCGGCGAGGAAACCATGGAAGGTCGGTGCGCGCGCGGCCTCGCGGAACAGCGGCTGCGCCTGTTGGGCCTGGCCGGTCTTCTCCAGCATGCGGCCTTCGAAGTAGCGCCAGCGCGGGTCGCTGCGCTGCTTGCTGCCCATCTTGCGGATCGCGGTCAGCGCCGCCGGCCAGTCACCGCGCGACATCGCTTCGCGCACGCGCCACTCGTGCAGGCGTTCGTCGTACGCCGATTCCGGCACCGCGTTGAGGCGCCGCGCCGAATCCGGAAGATAGGAAGCGACCGTCCACAGTGCGATCTGGTACAGCACCTGGCCCTGCTGCTCGGCACTCAGGCCCAGTGCCTGCGCGTACTGCGGCAGCTGCTGTTCGGTGGCGCCGGGATCGGCCTTGGCCAGCTTGGCCAGGCCATCGGTGGCGATGCGCCGGCTGCGCTCGTTGCGCGGCCAGTTCAACGCGCTGGCGTTGGGCTTGTCGACAAAGGCGGCGTAATTGTTGGCCAGCGCCAGGTCGGTGGCAGGCAGGCCCCGTGCGGCGCTGCGCATCACAGCGGGTTGCTGGGCGTCGGCGGCAGCGTCGATGCGTTCCCAGCGCAGGGCGTCGCTCAGACCACCCTGTGCCTGCAGCACGGCAAAAACGGCATCACAGCCGTCCGGCAGCGACTTGCCGTTCTTGCGCCACAGATCCTGCGCTTCGCTGATCCACTGCGGATCGACCTTGCCGGTCACCTGGCGCGCGGTCAGCTGCGCACAGCGCAGGCCGGCGTTGTCGGTGGGCGCCCAGTTGGCGAGCAGGGTCGGCCAGTCCTGGCGGCGCGCGACCGAGGGCAGCCATACGCTGCGGAACGTGTTGGCCACGGCTTGGCCGTCATAGCGCTTGAGGAAGGCCTGCGCCTGCGCGGTATCGACGGTGTCGATGTTGCGGCGCAGGTTGGCGTACTCCAGCCAGCCGTATGCCGGATGGCGGCTGAGTGCGGCGGCCTGGCCGGGATCGAACTGGCCGCGTTCGGCGGCAGCGATCGCGGCCTTCAGCTGCGCGTTCTGGGCGTCGAGGGACTGGGCATTGGCGCAACCGATCAGCAGCGTGGTGGCCAAGGGCAGCAGGGACAGGGCGGTCGAAGAGCGTCGGGTCATGGCGGGCAGCATAGCGGGCAATGGCTGAATTCAGTTTCGCATTGCGTGCACGCGATGGGTCGGCAACGGCAGCTGAATGCTCGTGCAGCAGGCACTGCCTCGCGAGCCTGCGGGCGACGTAGTGTCGAGCTTGGGCGAACGGCCCGGCTGCAGGGAGCGGCACATGGCGTTCAGTAGCGCAGGAAGAAGCGGCCCGCTGGCGGACATCAATGTCACGCCACTGGTGGATGTGATGCTGGTGCTGTTGATCATCTTCATCGTGACCGCGCCGATCGTGGCCCGGCCGATTGCCGTGCAGTTGCCGCAGGCCACCGATCGCGTGGTCGACCGTCCCGAACCGCCACCACCGATCGAGCTGCGCCTGGACGCAGCCAACCAGCTCAGCTGGAATGGCCAGCCGATGGCGATCAGTGAGCTGCAGGCGCGCCTGCAGGCACAGGCGGGCGAACATGCCGGCAACCTGCCGGAGCTGCGCATCGCCACCGATCCGGCGGCCGAATACGAAGGCATGGCGAGGATTCTGGCCGCAGCCGAGGCGACCGGCATGGAGCGCATTGCGTTCGTGCGGTAGTGCGATGTCTCACTGCCGCTCATGCGGTGATTGCTGCATGAGCGGCGCTTCCCCTGCTGACAGCGTCGCATCCAGGATCCGCAGAAAGGCCATTTCAATCTGCGCTGGAACCGGGGTTGGATGTGCTCGCCACCTTCCGGTCCCAGGGGCACGTTCAACGTCGAAAGCAGTCAACTCGGCTCTCTCGAAATCCACCACAACCGTCAATCCCTCTCCCGAGACCAAGGCCGCATCGCTGGGAGAGGGGCAGTTGTTGCACTCGATCACGCCGCCTGCTCTCGATTCGCCCGCCAGGGAAAAAAGCAGCGTCATCACCGTCGTGACACCCAGCACCGCACTCACCGCTTTCATGATCGATCCTCCCGCGAATGGCTGGAGGTGCGAGTCTGCGCTGGATCGACTAGCGGCGCCTTCTGAAAGAGGGAATTTCAAACTATTCCTGAAACGGTCCGGCAAAGACCTTTTCCATGAATGTGGCAGCCCCCGGCGCGCGCTGTCGCAGCCGGCATCAAGGTTGCCTGTCGTGAACAATATCGTCCGGTCATAACCTGCAGTCATCTGACGCAATCGGCCTGCAATTGCGTCAATTCCGCGTGAAAGAGTGTCGATCATCACGCCGCGATTTTTACCACTTGTTTACAAAGGAGACGGCGCCGCCATGCAGGGAGGGAGTGCGGCAGCCCTTGTCCCGACATTCCTTTGGAGAGAGAGCGAATGAATCACCTGCACCACCGCCCTTTGGCGGTTGCCGTCGCGCTGTGCGTGATGACCCTGGCACCGTTGGGTGCCGCTGCACAATCCACCACCAACCTCGATGCGGTGGAAGTCACCGGTACCCGCATCAAGCGCGCTGAAGTCGAAGGCCAGGTGCCGATCCAGACGCTGACCCGCGGTGATATCGAACGCACCGGCCTGACCTCGATCGGCGAAGTGCTGCAGCAGCTCACCGGTTCCGGTTCCGCGCTCAATGCCAAGTTCAATTCGTCCGGCAACTTCGGCTTCCCGCCCGATGGCAGTGGTGTAGGTGCTGGCTCGGCGCAGGTGGACCTGCGCCATCTGGGCGCCAAGCGCGTGCTGGTGCTGGTTGACGGCATCCGCTGGGTCAATGAGTCGTCCGCCTCCGGTGTGGGCTCGGCCACCGACCTCAACACCATTCCGCTGGCCATCGTCGAGCGCATCGAAGTGCTCGAAGATGGCGCGTCGTCGCTGTATGGCTCCGATGCCATTGCCGGTGTGGTCAACATCATCACCCGCCGCGACTTCGATGGCGGCCAGGTGACCCTGAACTACGGCGAGTACAGCAAGGGCGATGGCACGCAGAAGGGCGTGGACCTGGCCTGGGGCAAGAGCGGCGACCGCTTCAGCCTGTTCCTCGGCGCCAGCTGGACCAAGCAGGATCCGGTGTTCGCCAAGGACCGCGAGCAGTCGCGCTTCCCGATTCCCGGCACCGGCCTGGCCTTCGGCAGCGGTGGCATTCCGCAGGGCCGTTTCATGTTCACCGACCCGAACACCGGTGCGGTGCAGAACATCGTGCCCAATACCGGCGTGAGCAACCCGCGCTACGACGGCAGTGCCGGCTGCGCGCGCACCGATGACTATCACTGCTTCACCAGTGCTGATCGCTTCAACTTCGCCGAATACAACATGGTGCTGACACCGTCGGAGCGTAAGGGCCTGTTCGGCCAGTTCCGCTTCGACATCACCGACAACGTGCAGTGGTACGTCAAGGCACTGGGCAACCGCCGTGAGTCGACCAACCAGGCCGGCCCGGAGCCGCTGTTCTTCGGTCCCGATGGCGCCACCGGCAATCCGCTGGCCGACAACATCACCGTGTCTGCGCTCAACCCGTACAACCCGTTCGGCTTCGACCTGGTCTCGGGTGACAACCTGAGCCTGATCGGTCGCCGTCCGGTGGAAGGCGGTGCGCGCGTGTTCAAGCAGGAAGTGGACACCACGTATTTCGCCACCGGCTTCGTCGGCAACTTCCAGGCGGCTGACCGCAGCTGGTACTGGGACGTCAACGGCATGTACAGCAAGAACAAGGCCGAACAGACCAACTACGGCAGCTACAACATCTACAACGTCAACATGGCGCTGGGCGATCCGTCCGTCTGTGCGGCGACGCCGGGCTGCGTGCCGCTGAACATCTTCGGCGGTGCCGGTTCGATCACGCCGGACATGCTGAAGTGGATCCAGCCGGTGGTGCGTGACCGCAGCCAGAACGAACTGAGCCTGTTCACCGCCAACCTGTCCAGCGACCTGTTCACGCTGCCGGCCGGCCCGGTGTCGTTCGCTACCGGCTTCGAGTATCGCAAGTACGAGGGTTCGTACCAGCCCGATCCGCTGACGGTGGCGGGCCACTACAACGGCGTGCCTTCGCAGCCGACATCCGGCTCGTATGACGTCAACGAGGCCTACCTGGAGTTGAGCGTGCCGATCTTCGCCGACTCTTCATTCGGCAAGAAGCTGGACCTGAGCCTGGCCGGCCGCTATTCGGACTACTCCACCTTCGGTGGCGAGTTCACGCCCAAGTACGGCCTGCGTTGGCAGGTGACCGACGATTTCGTGCTGCGCACGACCTATGCCGAGGGCTTCCGCGCACCTTCGATCGGTGAGTTGTACGGTTCGGCCGCGCGTGCCGACCTGCAGTTGTTCGATCCATGCTCGGTGGGCCTGGGCGGTACGCCGCCGCGCGGCAGCGCCGCCAACTGTGCCGCGCTGGGCGTGCCGGCCGGCTTCCAGCAGGCCAACTCGCAGATCTCGGTGACCACCGGCGGCAACCGCGAGCTGGATCCGGAGCGCTCGCGCAGTTTCAGTGCCGGTTTCGTGTGGAGCCCGTGGTTTGGCAACAACACCTCGTGGTCCGAGCGCTTCGACGTGGAGGTGACCTTCTATCGCCATGCCATCGATGGTGCGATCCAAGCGATCAACGCGCAGACCCAGCTGGACCTGTGCGTGGAAACGCTGGATCCGATCTACTGCGATGGCATCACCCGCGCAAATACCGGTGCAGTGAGCAGCTTCAACAACCGCCTGACCAATCTCGGCTCGATCAAGACCGATGGCTGGGACGTGGATCTGTTCTGGACGTTGCCGCAGAGCTCGATCGGCCAGTTCAAGCTGGGCTGGAAGAACACGTTCGTCGGCCGCTACGAGGCCACCGGTGCGGCGGGCCAGAAGCAGCCGCAGAAGCCGGGCGTGGAAGTGGCCGACAGCTCGATTCCGGAATGGACCAGCAATGCCAGCATCGGCTGGACGCTGGACCGCTGGAGTGCCAACTGGACCGTTCGGCATATCTCCGAATTGACCGAGAACTGCGGTGACGCCTCTGTATTCCCGGTCTGCAGCAACCAGGCCGCAGGCACCAATACGCTGTCGGCCACCACCTTCCATGACATGCAGGTGGGCTACAAGATCGACTGGATGAAGGGGCTGCAGCTGACCGCTGGCCTGAACAACGTGTTCGACAAGGATCCGCCGATCTGCCTGTCGTGCTCGTTGAACGGTTACGACGCTTCGACCTATGACATCCCGCGTGGCCGCTACTGGTACCTGCGCGCGGACCTGCGTTTCTGATGAAGGGACGGCGCCGGGCTCAGCCCGGCGCCGTTGTAGAGTCGAGCCATGCTCGACTCGATCGCCACACAATGATGCGAACGGCAGCCGAGCATGGGCTCGGCTCTAAAGGAGCGGGGCGGTTGTGCCCCGCTGCTGATCAGAACGCCCAGGTAAACGTCAGCGAGCCGTTTCGGCCGTCGCCGTACGCACCGTAACCGGTGATCTGCGAGTAGTACTTCTTGTCCAGCAGGTTGTTGAGGTTGGCCTGCACGCTGAACTCCGGCGAGATGCGGTAGCGCACGAAGGCACTGACCAGCGCGTAGCCTTCCTGCTCAAAGCGGCCCACCACCGGTGCGGTGTAGTAGATGCGGTTCTGCCAGTTGGCGCCGCCGCCGACGGTCAGTGCCTGCAGCGACTGCGGGGTGTAGCTGGTGAACAGCTTCAGTGCGGTCTGCGGCAGGTTGGTGTTGATGTCGGCGCCGTTGATGTCCTTGGCCACGTAACGTGAAGCACCGAAGGTCGCGTTCCAGCCCGGTGCCAGTTCGCCATTCACTTCGAACTCGAAGCCGCGGCTGACGGTGCCACGTGCAGCGATGTAGGCGGTTTCGTTCAACTGCCCGTCAACCTTTTCCATGGTTGCCTGGCCAACGTTGTCCTGCTCGATGCGGAACACTGCCACGGATGCATTCAGCCGGTTGTCGAACCACGCGCCCTTGATGCCGACTTCGTAGCTCTTGCCATCGACCGGATCGAGGTAGCTGCCCTGCTTGTTGCGCAGCGTCTGCGGCTGGAAGATTTCGGTATAGCTGGCGTAGGCGGAGTAGGTATCGTTGATGTCGTAGACCAGGCCGGCATACGGCGTGGTCACTTTGTGCGAGCGGTCGTTGCCTTCGTCTTCGCTCTTCCAGTCGGTGTAGCGCGCACCGATGATCAGCTTCAGTGGATCGGCCAGCGACAGGCGTGCGGCGGCATAGCCGGCCTTCTGGGTGATGGTGCCCTGGCTGGCAAGCTTCAGCGGTCGCCAGTTCGGCTGCGGGAAATCACCGGTCCAACCGAAGTAGCTGGCCAGCGGCAGGTACTGTGCACTCGGATCGTTGAAGTCAGGCTGGAAATCACCATAGTTGGCGAACTCACGCTTGTTGTAGCTCAGGCCGGCCATGAACTGGTGCTCGCGGCCGAACAGCTGGAACGGCCCATCGATGTAGCCATCGATGCCATCAACCTTGCGCTCGGTGTTGTAGAAGCCGGCCATCGGCGTGATGCCGGCGCCCGTGGTCTTGTCGAACGCGGTGTAGGACGGATAGAACAGCTTGTCGTCGGCCTTGGTGCGATCGTGGGTGGCACCGATCTTGAACTTCCAGCCATTGCTGAAGGCATGCTGCAGTGTGGCGAACGCACGCTTGCTGGTGGTGTCCCAGTAGGTCCAGTCCGGCGACGGATTGAACGAGGTCGGATAGTTGGTCGGGCTGCCATCGGCGTACCACATCGGGAAGCCGCCCCAGGTCGCGCCGTTGGCGCGCTTCTGCTGGTAGTCGTAGCCCACGCTGAGCTGCGTGTCCGGGGTCAGGTCGGCGTCGATGACGGCATAACCCAGCGTCTTGCGCTGGTTGTAGCGGTCCATCTGACCATCGGTGTCCAGGTAGCTGCCGATCACCCGGCCGCGCACCGTGCCACTGGCGTTCAGCGCGGTGCCCACGTCCACGGTGGTGCGTGTGCGGCCCCAACTGCCGACGTTCACCGAGACGCTGCCGGTCAGTTCTGCGCTGTCGGCGTGTTTGCGGATGAGGTTCACCGAGGCGGACGGATTGCCGGCACCGCTGAGCAGGCCGGTAGCGCCGCGTACCACTTCCACGCGGTCGTACAGCGCAAGATCGAGGCCGGAATCGCCGTAGCTCCAGTTCTGCACCATCTGCGTCGGCAGGCCATCGAACTGGTAGGCATCGATGTAGAAGCCACGCGCGTAGAACTCGGTGCGCTCGCTGTCGGACTGGGTGCTGGTCACGCCGGTGGTGTTGGCCAGCACGTCGATGATGTCGTCCAGCTTCTGATCTTCGATGCGCTGGTGGCTGATGATGCTGACCGACTGCGGGATCTCGCGCGGTGCCAGATCGAAGCGGGTACCGGCCGAGGTGCGGCGCACCGAATAGCCTTCGGCACGTTCGCCCTTGACCACCACCTTGTCCAGCGTGTTCGGATCGGCGGCGGTGTCGGCGAAGGCGGCCGGGGCCACGGCGCAGAGAACGGCAAGCACGGCAACGGACAGCCGCTGCGGCTGCAGGGTACGGAAGGCGGGACGGGTCATGGGGGTCCTGGACGAGCACGCGCGTTCGGCCGGCATCCAGGAGGCGAGGCGCTACGGGTAGGGGGAGGGCGGGCAGGCCGTCCTGGCACCACCGGAAACGAAAGAAATGGTAATACGAACTATTCCTATTTACAAACCATGAACGATTCGGTGCGCGGGTGCGCCGTGGCGATCAGCGCAGCAACGGCAACGGGTCGCGGGGGCCGTTCGTGCCGTAGATGCCCCAGTGCAGATGCGGCGGCGTGCCCTTGGCATTGCCGCTGTCGCCCACGTGGCCGAGCAGGTCACCGGCCTGCACCACCTGGCCGCGCGCCAGGCCCTCGGCCCAGCCTTCCAGATGCGCGTAGTAGTAGCGTTCCCGCCCGGGCCCGATCACCCAGACCTGGCGACCACCGAGGCCGCGTTCGCTGACATCCGCGATGACGCCGGCAGTGACGCTGCGCACCGGCGTGCCGCGCTGGGCGAAGATATCGATGCCGGCGTGGGTGCGGTCGCGGCCGCGCGGCGCGTCGAAGGTATCGGCGATCTGGCGGGGGTGCACACCCTCCACCGGCACCGGGAGTTCGGTGGCCGGCGGCATGCGCGAGAGTGTCCACAGCATCCTCGGCGTGGCCGCCCATGGGCTGTTCCACAGCGCCATCGCGGCAACGACGGCAATGGCCGGCCACAGGCCGCGCAGCAGCCAGCGGCGCAGGCGACCGGCAGGAGAGGAAGGAGTGCTCATGGTCTCCGACTGTAGCGTCGAGCCATGCTCGACGGCTGTTGCTTTGCGGTAAAAGCGCAGTCGAGCATGGCTCGACGCTACAGAACCGGTGCCAGCGGGACCTCGAAACTCCGCTTCAAGGTGCCCAGTGCCACCGAGGTACGGAAGCGCTCGATGTTGTCATCGCCACCGAACAAGCGCTCGGTGATTGCCTCGTACTCCTCCATCGACGCCGCCGAAAGCAACAGCAGGAAATCGCCATCGCCGGTGATCGAGTAGCACTGCTGCACGGCCGGGTCGTCCTGCACGCGACGCTTGAACGGCGCCACGCGTTCGCGCTGCTCGCTGACCACGCGCACCTCGACGATGATGGTCAGCGGTCGTCCGACCTTCGCCGCAGCGACCACGGCCACATTGGCCGCGATCACACCACTGTCCTGCAGGCGCTTGATCCGGCGCTGCACGGCCGGGGTGGACAGGTGCACGGCCTCGGCGATTTCGCGCTGCGGCAGGGTGTTGTCCCGCTGCAGCAGGTCGAGGATGGCGCGGTCGAAACTGTCGAGCAGGGGGGCGATGGCCATGGCGAGCAGAAGTTGCACGAACGGGCCGTCAATTGAGCCAAGTGCTCGGCGCCGGCGCAATAGACTTTGCGCATGCAGACCTCACGACTCGCGCCGATGTTGCCGGCGCTGGCGGTGCTCGGCTCGGTCACCTCGCTGGCCATCGGCACCTCCTACGCAAAACACCTGTTCCCGCTGATCGGTGCCCAGGGCACCAGCGCGCTGCGCGTGGGCTTTTCGGCGCTGTTGCTGCTGCTGTTCTGGCGGCCATGGCGCTGGAAGACCAGCCGCGTGGATGCGATCACCATCCTGCGCTACGGGCTCACCCTGGGCCTGATGAACCTGCTGTTCTACATGGCCCTGCGCACGATTCCCTTCGGCATCGCGGTGGCCATCGAGTTCACCGGGCCGCTGACGGTGGCGATGCTGTCATCACGACGACCGATCGACTTCCTGTGGGTGGGCTGCGCGGCGGTGGGGCTGCTGTTGCTGTTGCCGATCGGTGGCGGCCCGGCGCTGGATCCGGCCGGCGTGCTGTATGCCATGGGTGCGGCGGCGTGCTGGGGCCTGTACATCGTGTTCGGCAAGCGTGCCGGCCATCTGCACGCCGGGCATTCGGTGTCGCTGGGGCTGCTGGCGGCGTCGCTGGTGGTGGTGCCGGTGGGCGTGGTGCATGCCGGCGCCGCACTGCTCGATCCGAAGATCCTGGCCGCTGGCCTGCTGGTGGCGTTGGTGTCCAGCGCGATCCCGATGTCGCTGGAGATGATGGCGCTCAAGCGCCTGCCCAAGGAGACCTTCGGCATCCTGATCAGCATGGAGCCGGCAGTAGCCGCGCTGTGGGCGATGCTGCTGCTGCACGAGCACCTGCATGGATTGCAGTGGCTGGCGATCGGCTGCACGGTGCTGGCCTCGGTGGGCAGCACGATGACCGCGCGGCGGCTGAACGTGCCGGTTACCGCATGAAAAAAGGGGACGGAGGGGATTAAGTCGTTTGTGGCACAAACGACTTAATCCCCTCCGTCCCCTTTTTTCAGCGCAGGGCGTCGGCCGGGACGTCGATCTGCATCGCCAGGGCGAGGTGATCGGAGAACGCGGCCGGTACGGCTTCCACGGTGCGGGTCTGCAGGCCGCTGCTGACCAGGATGTGGTCGATGGCGCGATCGGGGCGCCAGCTGGGGAAGGTCGGCACGATGCAGCCCGGTGGTTGCAGGCGGGTCTTCTGGTACAGCACCTGCATTTCCGGGCGTTCGGCCAGGCAGTTGAAGTCGCCCATCAGGACGGCGTTGGGATGGTCGGACAGCAGCTCGGCAATGAAGCCCAGCTGCGACATCCGCGAACCCGCGCCCAGCGACAGATGGGCTACCGCTACCGCCAGGCCATCGGCGCCGTCGCCGAACTTGGCCAGCAGCACGCCGCGCCCGCCGATGCGGCCGGGCAGGGCGTGATCCTGCACTTCCACCGGTTCCAGCTTGCTCAGCAGGCCGTTGGCGCTGGAGGCGACCCCGCCCATGCGCCGGTTCGGCTGGTGGCTCCAGTAGTTGAAGCCGGCACGCTGGGCCAGGTAGTGGGTCTGGTTGGTGAAGCCCGAGCGCAGGCTGCCCGGGTCGGCCTCCTGCAGGCCGACGATGTCGTGTTCGCGCGCCAGGGTGGCGATCGCGTCCAGGCTGCTGCGCTTGCGGCCCGCCGGCAGCGCATGTGACCAGCTGCGGGTCACATAGTCGCTGTAGCGGCGGGTACTTGAGCCGGCCTGGATGTTGGCCGTCAGCAAGCGCAGGGTCCGTGTACGGGGGGAATTCACGGCCGGGAAACGCTTCTCTTGGATCAGTGAGCCTGGGCCGCACCGCGTTCGCGGGCGATCAGGTGGTCGGCAATGCGCAGCATGTCCGGGAAGCTCTTGCCCTTCACCAGGTACTTGCCGTTGACGATGATCGACGGGGTGCCGCTGATCTGGCTGCGCTGGGCGAACTGCTTGGCCGAGTTGGTCTTGGCATTCACCGCGAAGCTGCCCATGGTGGCGGCGAACTGCTTCGGATCCACGCCGTAGGCACCGTAGAACTTGGCGATGTCGTCAACCGAATCGGTGCCGCGCTCGCCCTTCAGGGTCTTCTGCGAATGGATGGCAGCGTACAGGGCTTCGTGGGTCTTCTCCTGCACGCCCAGGGTCTGCGCGGCGTAGAAGGCACGGGCGTAGTTGTCCCAGGTACCGCCGAACATGGCCGGCACGTAGACGAAGTTCACGTCGCTCGGCAGGCCGGCCTTCCACGGGCCGACCAGCGGCTGGAACGCGGCGCAGGCCGGGCAGACATAGCCGAAGATCTCGGTCACTTCGATCTTGCCGGCGGCCGGCTGGAACGGCTGGCCGTTCGGGATCACCTGGTAGTCGGCGCCTTCCACCGGGGCCGGGCCGGTCAGTGCGGTGGTGGTCGGGGCCGGTGCAGCGGCCGGGGCGGCTTCAGCCGCGGCCTTCTCGCCTTCGGCAGCGGCCGGGGCGGCGCCTTCGGTACCCGCGGCCGGAGCGGCCGGTTCGGTGGTCGCCGGAGCTGCAGCCTGTTCGGCCGGGGCCGCGGTGGTGTTGGTGCTGCCGTCGTCGGCCTTGCAGGCCGCCAGGATCGGCAGCAGCGCTGCGAGGGCGAGGGCGTAACGGATCTTCATGGAAACGTCTCCAGCATCTGGAAAGGTGGGGCCGGCGTCATGCGCCGGCCAGGGGGAAATGATGACACGCGGCGGCGACAGCGCCGTGTCGGTGGTGGGTGTTGGTTCAGCGGCCGCGGGCGGCGCGGGCCTGGGCGATCAGCGCCGAGGCGATGCGCAGCTGGTCGTCGAAGCTGTCGCCACGGACCAGGTACTGGCCGTTGATGATCAGCGCCGGGGTGCCGGGGATCTTGGTGCGCTGGGCGAACGCGCGGGCGGCATCGACCTTCTTCTGTACGGCATCGCCGCGCAGGGCCTGCAGGTAACGGTCCGGGGTCACGCCGTAGGCCTTGTAGAAGGTGGCGAGCTCATCGGCCGAGACGTTCTGCATCGGCAGCGAGCCGTCCTGGTGCAGGGCCTTGAACACGGCGGCATGGCTGCGCTTGGCCACGCCGACTTCGTCGGCGGCGTAGTAGGCCAGTGCCCAGGCATCCCAGGCGCCGCCGAAGGCTGCCGGAACCGGAGTGAAGCGCACATCGGCCGGCAGCTTGGCTGCCCAGGCTTCCAGCTGCGGTTCGAAACGGGCGCAGTGCGGGCAGGTGTAGCCGAAGACCTCGACCACCTCGATCTTGCCGGCCAGCGGCTGGAACGGGCCCGGCTGGGCGATGCGCTCGTAGTCCTTGCCTTCGACCAGCGGGGCATTGGCGGGGGTGGCGGCGCAGGCTACCAGCGGCAGCAGCACCAGCACAGACAACAGCAGGCGGGAAATCAACCTCATCGACACGCATCTCCGTTGAAAAAAGCAACGCCGGCGCGGTCGCCGGCGTGAAGGAAACATACCGCAGCCGCGGGCCGGCGTGGCGACCCGGGCCGACCAGTGGTGGTCAGGGGGCGGCAGCCGGTTGTGCCGGCGCGGTGGCAACGGCCACGTCGTCGGCCTTGTTGTGCAGGCCCTGCAGGTAGCTCGACAGCGCCTGCACCTCCTGCTCGCTCAGCTTCTGCGCAACCGCAGCCATGATCTGGAAGTGCGCCTTGTCGGTCTCGTTGGTCTGGCCGGCCTGGTATTCCTGCAGGCGGCGCGCGACATAGCTGGCATGCTGGCCACCGATGTGCGGATAGGCCGGCCCCGGATTACCGGCGCCACTGGGGCCGTGGCAGGCCATGCAGGCCGGCAGGCCACGCTTGGCATCGCCGCCACGGTACAGCTGCTGGCCGATCTCGTAGAACTTCATGCCCTTGTAGGGGCCGTCGGTGACCGCCGTGTCATCGGCGATGCCGGCAGTGGCCTTCTGCGTGGCGAAGAACGCGCCGATGTCGCGCATGTCCTGCGGGGTGAGGTTCTGCACGAACGGCACCATCGCCACCGCCGCGCCGGAGCTGCGCTGCCCATTGGCGATCAGGGCCATCTGCTGGGCGACGTAGCGTTCGCTCTGACCGGCGATGGACGGGTACATCTCCACCGTGGAATTGCCGTCGGCGCCATGGCAGGCCGCGCAGGCCGAGGCCTTGGTCTGGCCGGCCTTGGCATCGCCCCAGTGGGTCTTGCTGAAATCGACCTCCAGCGAAGCGGTGTTGATCGGCCCGTTGTCGGGCAGCGGGGTCAACGTGGTCTGCGCGAACGCAGCAGCGGCAACAACTATGGCAGTGGCAAGGGCGGATACGGCAAGAACGCGAGCGTGGCGCATGCTAAAGCTCCGTATGGACCGGGCCGGGCGGTGGCCGCCGGCATCGCCCGGATTATCAACGCCGTTTCCGCGCACGGTCAACGCAGCAGTGCAGCAAAATGCCCGCAAAGGCCGCCGGCACGGGCGCGCGGCGCCGCAACATGCGATCCTAGGCACATGTCATTGCTCATCGAACGCGCCCGTTACCACCTTTCGGCCCACAACGTGCGGCAGCTGCCGCCCGACGAAGGGGCCGAAGTGGCCTTTGCCGGCCGCTCCAATGCCGGCAAGTCCAGTGCGCTCAACGCGCTGACCCGCCAGAACGCCCTGGCCCGTGTCTCCAAGACCCCCGGCCGCACCCAGCAGCTGGTGTTCTTCCAGGTCACCCCGGAAGCGCATCTGGTCGACCTGCCCGGTTACGGCTACGCCAAGGTGCCGCTGGACCTGCAGGCGCACTGGCAGGCCTTCATCGACAGGTATTTCCGCACCCGCGAAGCCCTGAAGGGGCTGGTGGTGGTGATGGACATCCGTCATCCGCTGAAGGACTACGACCGGCAGATGCTGTCCTATGCCGTGCAGCGTGGTCTGCCGGCGCACGCGCTGCTGACCAAGGCCGACAAGCTCAGCCGCAGCCAGCAGATGCAGTCCCTGCAGAAGGTGCGCAAGGAACTGCAATCGGCCTACGGTGACAGCGTCAGCGTGCAGGTGTTCTCCGGCGAAGACCGTACCGGCGTGGACGAAGCCCGCGGCGTAATCGGCGGCTGGCTGGGGCTGGAATAAGGCATTTCCGGTCGCCCGGCTGGCAGCCGGGCGCTACCGGATCGGGTGGGTGCCGACCTTGGTCGGCACACTCTCACAACGGCGAATGCTCCGCCGGCACCCACGCATAGGCCTTGCCCTCGCCACGCACATGGCCCAGACCGGGGAACGGCAGGTGCGCACCGGCCACCCACCAACCGTTGGCGGTGGCCTGCTGCAGCAGGCCGCGACGGCTGGCGATGGCCGCTTTGCGGTCCGAATCGGCCTCGAAGGCCGCCTCCGGGTGCGCGAACTGCACCGCGTGGAAGTGCAGCACATCGCCCCACACCAGCAGTGACTGGCCCTGGCTGTCGAACCGGTAGGAGACATGGCCAGGCGTATGGCCATGGGTGTCCATCGCCACCGCGCCACCGGGCAGGGCATCGCCGGGACTGAAGGTGCGCAGGTGGCCGCTGGCCTGATAGGGCGCTACCGCGTTGCGCGCCAGCGGGAAGGCAAAGCGCACGCCCTTCGGCGCGGTGGCCTCGCTGGCCGGGTTGAGCCAGTAGTCGGCATCGGCCTTGGACAGCCACACCGTGGCATTCGGGTAGGCCGGCTTGCCCTGCGCGTCGAGCACGCCGCACAGATGGTCCGGATGGGCGTGGGTCAGCAGCACCTCATCCACCTCGGCCGGGTCCACGCCGGAGGCGCGCAGGTTGCCCAGCACCTGGCCCAGGCCGGGGCCGAAGCACTGCGCGGTACCGGTATCCACCAGGGTCAGGTGGTTGCCCTGGCGCACAAGGAAAGCGTTGATCGCGGTCTGCAGGCCCTTCTTGTCTTCGGGCACGTAACGGCCTTCCAGCAGGCGGCTGACCAGCGTCGGCGGCACGTCCACGACTTCCTGCCGGCCCAGCGCGACCACGCCATCGAACAGGGCGGTGACCTGCAGCGCACCGACGCGCTGGTGGTAGACGCCTGGGACCTGCTGGGTGGGGGCAGGCGACGTGGTTTCGGCCAGCGCGGCCAGTGGCAGGGATGACAGGGCCAACAGCAGGGCGCGGTGCAGCGGCAGGGGACGCAGGGACATGGTGGTTCTCGGTGGACGACGGGCGGTTCCGTTGCCGTATAGCGTGCCGTGGCCGACGTGTGTGCGGCGCTCAAACCACTACGCGGAATGCTCAGGGAGGGGGGTTGTCTGCAGGGCTGCGCCCTGCACCCGCAGAGGCAACGGCAACGGCAACGGCCGAAGCAACAGCAACAGCAACAGCCGAGGCAACAGCAACAGCGGGCTATCCGTGGGATGGCGGGGTGGGTCCGGTTGCGGGGGCCGCTGCAAGTACGTCCATGTAAGCTCGGTCGCCGCATCCATGCGGCTCACGCCCCCGCAACCGGACCCACCCCGCCTTCGACAGTTTTCTGCGATCTGTTGGAACGACGTATTGCCCTGGTGGGGGTCGACCTTGGTCGACACAGTAGATCCACGCAATGCGTGGATGATTCATTCGATATCTGACAGAAAAATCGTGTCGACCAAGGTCGACACCTACCAACAGCCGCGGAGATCTGTCGGAGGCGGGGTGGTGTGGGTGGGCAGGACCGTTGGCGCCATGGATGGCGCCATCGAGCCCCCATGGATGGGTTTACGGCGTGTCCTGCCCACCCACACCGCCCCGCCTTCCCTCGGATAGCCGCTGTTGCTGTTGCTGTTGCTTCGGCCGTTGCCGTTGCCTCTGCGGGTGCAGGGCGCAGCCCTGCCGAACCCCTTCAAATGTCTGTGGGAGTCAGTCCGTATTGCTCGGCGAAGCGCTTGCTGAAACTCGCCGCAGACCGGTAGCCCGCGCGTGCTGCGACGGTCTTCAATGGCAGGTCCGTGGTGTAGAGCAGCTGCATGCCATGCGCCAGCCGGGCCTCGGTGAGCAGCTGGCGCAGGCTGGTGTCCTCGGCGGCGAGACGACGACGCAGGGTCGCACCGCTCAGCGCGAACTGTTCTTCCACATCACGCGATTGCCAGTCGCGTGCCGGTTCGGCGGCGATGCGGTCGCGGATCTGTTCGCCCAGGCTCGGCGCCTGCGGCAGCAGCAGGTTGCCGTGGCCCTGCCGGCACAGGGCCAGCACCAGCGAGGCCAGCGCCAATCGTGCCTCGCTGTAGCGGCCGTCCTGCAGCGATTGCCGCCACTGGCGCAGCACCGGGCCATGGTCGATCAACGGCAGACGTGCCATCGCCTGGCCCGGCGCGGGAAGGTCCTCGCTCCACAGCGTGCGTGCGGCCGCCAGCACTTCGGCACACAGCGGCACGATGGCACTGAGGTAGCGGCCGGTCCCCGGGTCGGGCGTGTTGACCACATCGATCCGGCAGCGCTGGGTCAGCAGCAGGATGTCGCCGGGGATGAATTCCAGCGACTGGTGCGCGGTGCGCACCTGCTTGCGGCCCTCCAGCAGGATCGCGAACTGCGGTTGCGGAATCTCCACCGAGCTGGCGCCATGCTCGCGACGGGCGGTGATGCAGGCATAGCCTTCGGCGCGCTCACAGCCCGCCAGACTGGCCATCTCGGCCAGCAGTGCGGTGGCCGGGGGCAGCATGGCGGTCATGTCACGTGTGCGCCGAGCAGGCGACCGACGCCGGCGGCCGCGGCCATCGCCAACGCGCCCCAGAACATCACCCGGATCGCGCCGCGTACCGGCGGTGCGCCGCCGGCCTGGGCCGCCATCGCGCCGGTCAGGCACAGGCCGAGCAGGGTGCTGGCGGTGGTCATCATCGCGACCTTGTCGACCGGCGCGAGCAGCGCGGTCAGCACCGGCAGTGCCGCACCACAGGTGAAGGCGCCAGCCGAGGCCAGCGCTGCCTGCAGCGGGCGCGCGCGCAGGGTATCGGTGATGCCCAGCTCGTCGCGGGCGTGGGCGCCCAGTGCGTCGTGGGCGGTGAGCTGCTCGGCCACCTGCCGCGCCAGCGCCGGCTCCAGGCCGCGGTGGCGGTAGATCGCGGTCAGCTCTTCCAGCTCGCTGTGCGGATCTTCGTGCAGTTCGCGCTTTTCCATCGCCAGGTCGGCGTCTTCGGTGTCGGCCTGGGTCTGCACGGAGACATACTCTCCAGCAGCCATCGACATCGCGCCGGCCACGGTGCCAGCCACGCCGGTGGCCAGAATGGTCGCCGCGGAGGCGCCGCTGGCGGCCACGCCGACCACCAGGCCGGCCACCGAGACGATGCCATCGTTGGCCCCCAGCACGGCGGCACGCAGCCAGCCGACGCGCTCGGAGCGGTGCAGTTCGGGGTGTCGTGAATGGCGGCTCATGGCCCCGAGTGTACGAGGGTCAAGAGGGCGTCGGTAGGATGCTGAAAACCGTCTCCGTCGCATGACGCAACGGGTCGCCACGCTATAGTGCGCCCTTGCGATGGAAGGCCCCGGGCCCCACATCCCCCGCCACTGTCCAGCGAGCCTTCCCCTTGTCGAGCCCCAGCCACGTCGCCGATACACCCATTACCGACCGCTCGCAGCTGGTGGAGGTGATCGCCTCCGGCGAGAAACCCCGCGCGCAGTGGCGCATCGGCACCGAGCACGAGAAGTTCGGGTTCCGCCTGGATGACCTGCGCCCGCCGACCTTCGAGGGCGAGCGCGGCATTGAGGCACTGCTCAACGGCCTGGTCCGCTTCGGCTGGGAGCCGGTGCAGGAGAACGGCAACACGATCGCCCTGCTGCGCGATGGTGCCTCGGTCACGCTGGAACCGGCGGGCCAGTTGGAACTGTCCGGCGCGGCGCTGGAGACCATCCACCAGACCTGCGTGGAGACCGGCACCCATCTCAACGAAGTGGCACAGGTGGCAGGTGAGCTGCAGCTCGGCTTCCTCGGCATGGGCTTCCAGCCGAAGTGGAAGCGCGATGAGATGCCGTGGATGCCGAAGGGCCGCTACAAGATCATGCGCGCGTACATGCCCAAGGTCGGTTCGCTGGGCCTGGACATGATGACCCGCACCTGCACGGTGCAGGTGAACCTGGACTACGCCACCGAAGCGGACATGGTGAAGAAGTTCCGCGTGTCGCTGGCGCTGCAGCCGATCGCCACCGCGCTGTTCGCCGATTCGCCGTTCACCGAAGGCAAGCCCAACGGCTACCTGAGCTACCGCTCGCACATCTGGACCGACACCGACGCCGACCGCACCGGCATGCTCGACTTCGTGTTCGAGGATGGCTTCGGTTACGAGCGCTATGTCGATTACCTGCTCGACGTGCCGATGTATTTCTCCTACCGCGATGGCATCTACCACGACGCCAGCGGGCAGAGCTTCCGCGATTTCATGCAGGCCAAGCTGCCGGTGCTGCCGGGCGCGCTGCCGACGCTGCGCGACTGGTCGGACCACATGACCACCGCGTTCCCGGAAGTGCGCCTGAAGAAGTACCTGGAAATGCGCGGTGCCGACGGTGGCCCGTGGAGCCGCCTGTGTGCGCTGCCGGCATTCTGGGTGGGCCTGTTGTACGACGACACCGCACTGGATGCGGCCTGGGACCTGGTACGTGATTTCACTCTGGCCGAGCGCCATGCACTGCGCGACGGCGTGCCGAAGCATGCGATGAACCTGCCGTTCCGCACTGGCAGCGTGCGCGACCTGGCCCGTGAAGCGGTGAAGATTTCCGTCGAAGGCCTCAAGCGCCGCGCGGCGCGCAATGCCGACGGCCAGGACGAGAGCAAGTTCCTGGACGTGCTGCAGGAGATCGTCGAGTCCGGCCTGACCCCGGCCGAACGCAAGCTGGCGCTGTTCCATGGCCGCTGGCACGGCGACGTCGATCCGGTGTTCCGCGAGTTCGCGTACTGACACTGTTCCGGCGGGTGCCAACCGGGGCCGGCACCTGCCGTTGCGTCACCACCCGCGCGCTGCGAACAGGCGCGCGTAGATGCCGCGAACCACATCCTGCTTGCTGCGGTTGTAGGCCTGCACGTTGGCATTGCCCTGCAGTGCTGCCTGCTTGGCCTGTGCATAGCGCCTGCGGTCATCTTCATGGCTGCGCAGCCAATCGCGGAACAAGCAGTGGCGGAGGTGCTCGGCGCAACCAGGTGCGAACACGTGCAGGTTCACGCGCGGCACGTCCAGTCGCAGCATGCGGTGCTGGTACCACGAGGGTTCGCGGATGGTAAGCACGTAGCCCAGTGCCTGCAGCGCTGGCAGCCAGGCCGCTTCGTCGGCGGGATCGGCAACCAGCAGGTCGATGTCAAGTACCGGTTTGGCCGGCAGGCCCGGCACCGCGGTGGAGCCGACATGTTCAATGCCCAGCGCGGTGTTGCCGAGTGTCGCCTGCAGCTGCGTGCGCTGCTGCTCGAACTGGTCGGCCCACAGCGTGGACCAGGGCACCACCTGCAGCGCTTCCGGCTGCGGCGCGCCGAGAACCCAGGGATTCTCCTCAGGGTCGCCATCGGCGAAGGTGGTGATTGCGGTGGGATCGAACGGGATATCGGACATGCCCACCATGGTGCCATGCTCAGCGGTGATGTCAGCCCGGCTTGCCGTCGCGCCGTGGGCACAGGTAGATCCAGCCCAGCCGCGCCACCCACGGTGCCAAGGCCAGCAACCAGCCGATGGCTGCGGCGAAATGCCACGCATGGGCGTCGGGCATCAGTTCGGCAGCGATGCGCATGATCGCCACCGCCTGCAGCGCGACGAACGCAAACCAGGCCACTGCCGGCATCACCAGCGGTCGGCCGGAATGGCCCTGGGTGACCCGGGTCACCATCGCCACCAGCAGGCTGCCGAACAGGCCCACGGCGAGGGCATGCAGCGGCGCGCGGCCGAGCAGTTGCGGATGGCCCAGCATCTGGCCGATGTCCTGCAGCAGATACAACGCGAAGCTGATCGGCAGCCACGCCAGTGCAAGGAACAGGGCCGCGAGCAGGCCCGGCATCGGCCCGCGTGGCCACCAGTGCCATAGCGCCTGCAGCGACAACATCAGCAGCGGCGCATCGGCCAGCCACAGCAGGTGGTCGACCTGCAACGCGCTCAACAGCAGGCGCAGCATCAGCAGCGCCCACATCGCAGCCAACCAGCGCAGCGGGCGCCACGCCACATAGCCATCCACCACGTTGTTGGCGAAGAACGGGATCATCCGGTGCGCGACGGTGAGGTAGACCGGCAGCAGCAGGCCGAAGGTGCCGAGTGCCACCGTGACCGGCATCAGCGTGGCGTGTCCGCGCCCCACCGCCATGAACAGCAGCAGCCCCAGCCAGCCCAGCAGCAGTGCGGCATAGCAGGCGCGCGCATGCCAGTTGCGGTTGGGACCGGCGGCCTTGAGCACGCGTCCCAGCACGATCAGTCCGGCGCTCCAGCCGGCCAGTGCCAGCAGCAGGCCGGGCCACAGTCCGGGTGTCCACCCGCAGGCGGCGGCAATCAGCAACGCCTGCCCACCAAACAGGCCGATGCCGACCGGCGCATAACGGCTGCGTGGCAGCTCCGGCTGTGCCATCCAGCGCGGGAACACGGTGAGCAGGAAGCCGAAGATGAAACTGGGCAGTACCAGGTACTGCATCAGCAGCGCGTGCAGCCAGGCCGGAGGCAGCGGCGGTGGCTGCGGCCTCCACAACCCGCGCAATGCGCCCAGCCACAACGCCCACCACAGCATTGCCAGCAGCAGGTTGCTGGCGCCGATGAAGAACAGCAGCCGGTGCGGCGCGCGCATCAGCATCGCAGGGGAGGGCAGGCGGGCCATGCAGCGAGTCTGCGCCCGGCTGGTGGCCGGGTCCTTGATCTTCGTCATGCCCAAGGAGGGGAGGCAACCGCTTCGCTCGCCGGGCATGGCCCGGCGGACGGGCCGTGCAACGCAAACAAGAAACCCCGGCAGTGCCGGGGTTCTTCGTTCACAGTCGCCGATCGATCAGGCGGCGTTCTTCATCGTCGCCATGTCGATCACGAAGCGGTAGCGCACATCGTTCTTCGCCATGCGCTCCCAAGCTTCGTTGACGTTCTTGATGTCGATCATCTCGACATCGCTGACGATGCCGTGCTCGGCGCAGAAATCCATCATTTCCTGGGTTTCGGCCATGCCGCCGATCGCCGAGCCGGTCAGGTGCTTGCGGCCGAAGATCACGCTGCCGCCGGTCAGCGGCGGATCCAGTTCGGTCAGCACGCCGACCAGGCACATGGTGGCCTCGCGCTTGAGCAGGCCCATGTACGGGTTGGTGTCATGGCCAACCGGAATGGTGTTGAGCAGGAAGTCGAAGCTGCCGGCGTGCGCCTTCATCTGCGCGGCATCGCGCGAGACCAGCACTTCATCGGCGCCCAGGCGCTTGGCATCGGCACCCTTTTCCGGCGTGGTGGTGATCATCACCACGTGCGCGCCGAGGGCCTTGGCGAACTTCACGCCCATGTGGCCGAGGCCACCGAGGCCGATCACGCCGACCTTCTGGCCCGGGCCGACCTTCCAGTGGCGCAGCGGCGACCAGGTGGTGATGCCGGCGCACAGCAGCGGCGCGGCGGCCTTCAGGTCCAGCGTTTCGGACACCTTCACCACGAAGCGCTGTTCGACCACCACGTGGTCGGAATAGCCGCCGTAGGTCGGCGCGCCGCTTTCGCGTTCACGGCCGTTGTAGGTCCAGGTCGCGCCTTCGGCGCAGTACTGCTCCAGGTCGTGCTCGCAGGCGTCGCAGTGGCGGCACGAGTCGACCATGCAGCCCACGCCGGCGTGGTCGCCCACCTTGAAGCGGGTGACGTTGCTGCCGACCTCGGTGACGCGGCCAATGATCTCGTGGCCCGGCACCATCGGGTAGATCGAGCCACCCCAGTCGTCGCGGGCCTGGTGCAGGTCCGAATGGCAGATGCCGCTGTAGAGGATCTCGATGCGCACATCGTCCGGGCCGACCGCGCGGCGTTCGAATTCGTACGGGATCAGCGGGTCGGTATGTGAATGGGCGGCGTAACCACGGGCGAGGGACATGGGGAATCCTTGGCAGGGTTTATCGAAAGGCGCTTTACAATACGCCCCGTACCCAGCGGCAAAAAGCCCGGATATCGGCATGATTCATCAAGTGAAACTGCACAATCATGGCCACTGACAATCTCTCCCACCTGGCCGCGTTCGCCGCAGTCGCCCGCCACCGCAGCTTCCGCCGTGCCGGCGCCGAGCTGGCGCTGTCGACCTCGGCGGTGAGCTATGCGATCCGCGCGCTTGAAGAACGGTTGGGGGTGGGCCTGTTTCATCGCACCACCCGCAGCGTGGCCCTGACCGAGGCCGGGCAGCGTCTGCTGGAGCGGTTGCAGCCGGCCTTGGGGCAGGTGCACGATGCGTTGGAGGAGATGAACCAGTTCCGTGCTGTCCCGGCTGGGCTGCTGCGCATCAACGCCACCCGTGCTGCGGTGGCGACACAGCTGGGACCACGGCTGGCGCGCTTCCTGCACGCCCATCCCGACGTGCGGGTGGAGCTGACCGAGAACGACGGCCTGGTCGACATCGTCGCCGAGGGCTACGACGCCGGCGTGCGCCTGCACGAGTTCGTACCCGAGGACATGGTGGCAGTGCCGATGGGGCCACCACTGCGCGGGCTGATTGTCGGCTCGCCGGACTATCTGCGGCGGCATCCCGCGCCACAGCATCCGCGCGATCTCGCTGCACACGAATGCATCCGCTTCCGCTTCGCCAGCGGGCATCTGTACAAGTGGCAGTTCGAGCGCGGTGGGCAGGCGCTGGAGATCGACGTGCCCGGACGGCTGACGCTGGGCGAGCAGGGCACCGTGGTCGGCGCGGTACTCGATGGCATCGGCCTGGCCTACGTGCTGGAAGACACCGCGCGGCCCTACATCGAATCGGGGCAGATGGTGGCGGTGCTGGAAGACTGGAGCGAACCGTTCGCCGGCTTCGCGCTGTACTACCCGAAGCAGCGGCAGATGCCCGGTGCGCTGCGTGCGTTCGTGGATATGCTGCGCGAGTGAATCGCGGTGGATGGCGCAGTGCCGTCCAATGACCGGCTCCAACGAGAGCTTTCCGGGTAGATCCACGCCATGCGTGGATGGCGTTCACCCGCTAGAGTGAGTCTTCTCAACAAAAGGACGTCATTGAGCATGCTCGCCGATCTCGAACAGGCTTCCGGCCAGACCTTCCCGCCGTTGTTCCGCCAGCTGGTGGAAGGCAACCGTTTCAGCTGGGGCGAGCAGGGCCCGAACTGGTACCGCACGGTGTTCCCGCAGGTGCAGCCGCAGCCGCCGGTACTGCTGTATGCCAACGACTATGAACCGATCGAGCCGAGCGAACTGCGCGCAGCGTGGGAAGATCTGACTGCCGAAGATCATTACAACCCGCTGCGCGATGATCTGAAACTGCTGCCGTTCGCGCGCACCGGCGCGGGTGATCACTACTGTTTCTGGACCAATGCACCGGGTTCCAGCGAGTCGCCGGTGCTGCTGGTCTGGCATGACGATGATCGCGCCGATCTGCTGGCCGCGAACTTCCAGGACTTCCTGTTCCGCAAGATGGCCGAAGCGGTGGTGGAGCTGGAGGAAGAGGATTCGCTGCTTTCGGAGGGCGATATCGGAACCAATCTGCAGGCTTGGCTCAGTACCCATCGTGGCTGGCTGCGAGGGGACCAGGTAGCGGCGCTGGAGGCGTTGTATGCACGCGTGGATGACATCACTGCGGGTGAGATCAGTGACGAGGACGTGCAGCCGCTGCTGCAGCTGATCGCGTTCGACGGTATCGACAGCGAAATGCCCTACGTGCAGGCGTGACCTGATCCGAAGCGCTGCCGGTAGAACCTCGCCATGCGTGGATGCGGCCGGCTACGGCGCCTACAGTACGGGTGCCAACAATTCCAGGCAATCACGCAGATGCACCTCTACCGGCGCATCCTCGGCCACCACACCGATCACGCGTTCGCGCAGCGGCTCGGCCACGGCCATCGCCAGGATCAGCCGTGCCATGCACGCGGCATCTCCCTCGCGCAGCAGCCCGCGCTGCTGCTGACGCGCCAGCCAGTCGGCCAGCAGCGCACGGCCGCGTTCGATGCCATTGTCCAGATAGGCCTGCAGCAGCGCGTCCTTGCCAGGAAAGTCGGTGGCCAGCAGGCGGAATACCTGCACTGCCTGCGCCGACAGTGCCTGCGCGCACACCGCGTGCAGGATGGCCTGCAGCAACGGCATCACCTCGTCGGCGTCGTGCGCATCGCGCTGCAACTGCGGCGCGAAGCCGTCGGTCCACTCGCGCACGGCCAACCCGACCAGTTCTTCGCGGTTGCTGGCGTGGCGGTACACGGTCTTCTTCGCTACCCCGGCGTGCGCCGCCACCGCTTCGATGGTAGTGGCCTCGTAACCCTGTGCCAGCAGCAGCTCCAGCGTGGCCTGCAGCACGGCGTGGCGGACTTCGGCTTCCGGCCGCGCAGGGCGGCCGCGGCGGCGGATTGGTGAGGGTGGCTCGGGCAGGGTGGTGCTGTTCATTGCGCCCATCTTACCGCATTCGGATAATTGCGAAACGAATAACGTTTCCGTATTGTCAGGTCTCCCGACATGCAGGAGACCCCGATGGATACCGCTGTGAACGCCCGCGCCTGGCTGGACCACCACGATCTGCTCGACCCCGCACCGATGCGCTTGGAAACCGGCATCCAGCGCCGCGAAGATGGCACCCTGCTGGTGGCGGTGCGTACCGATCTGCACGGTTGCAAGGGCCGCATGCTGGACTGGTGGTTTACGTTCTTTGAGACCACACAGCACATCCGCTGGTGGCATCCGGTCGATCATGTCGAGCATCGCGGCTGGGACGCGGCCTGGCAGCGCGGACGCAGCTACCACGGTGCCAGCATCCACGCGGTGGAATCGCTGGCCGACATCCCGCCGGTGGCGGCACGCCTGAAGTTCCATGACCCGCGCACGTTGCTGGTGCCCGAGCGCCTGCAGGTGGCACAGGATGCAGGCGATGTATCGGCAGTGATCGCCGCGCGCATCGGCTTTGGCGACCACGTACGCCTGGATGCAAACGGTGATCCCTGCGACGGGCAGATGCTGCACGTGGCGCGCGATACGCCGTTTGGCTGTGTGCTGCGCAGCCGCTTCGTGCTCGGCCTGGACAGCACCGATCCGCACTGCGATGCCGGCGATGCGGTCGGCCTGGGCCTGCTCAAGCACTGCTACACGGAGTTCAGTTTCCTCTCGCGCCTGCTGCCGTCGCTGTACTACGGTGAGCGCGCCAACGGTGAAGCAGTGCCGTTGCCGTGGTGAACGGCGCACCGGTCATTCGACCAGCGCGTTGTAGCCTTCGCCGCTGAACTGGATCAGGCAGAAGCCATGCCCGAACGGATCGGCCAGCACGGCGATGCGGCCCCAGCGTCGCTCGCGCACGGACTGCTCAAGCGTCGCCCCGGCCGCAACCGCACGGGCCAGTGCGGCCTCGATGTCATGCACTACCCAGTCCAGGTGCAGCGGCGTCCAATGACGCTCGTAGTCGCGCACGTCGCCGTCTTCGGTGGCGGCGCTGCCGGCCTCGTTCTGCAGCAGGTACAGCGGCGCTGGCCCACCGAGAAGTTCCACGGCGCCTGGGCCGAGGCTGCGGCCGATCTGCAGGCCGAAGGCTTCGGTGTAGAAGGCTTCAGCCACTGCAAGATCGGAAACGTCGAGATTGACGATGAATGATGCGGTGACGGAGCTCATGGGGACTTTCGTCATGTTGTTGGGCTCGGATGTGCGGTCTAGGATCGAACTGTAGTTCCAGGCCGGAGTGCCGCAATCGTTCCGGCCGGTGGCCCCGTTGCCAAGGAGGATTCCATGCATGAGCTGGAAGTGGAAGCGCGGGCGCGCGCTGGAGAAACAGGTCGGCCGATGGCGCTGGCCGCAGGTGGCATCGCCGTCCTGGGCGGAGCCAAGCAGATTCCGCCGAAGGCGAAGCCTGCATCCGTGTAATCCACGTGGAGGCTGAGGGCAGGTGACGGAACAACCACAGACCCAACCAAGGAGTGCAACATGCGTGAGCAGGATATAGCCGTACGATTGGAACGTCTGGAGCGCAGACTGCGTCGCAGGAATCTGCTGGCTGCCTCGATGTTCGCGCTGGGCGCGTCGTTGGCCCTGATCGGAACCAGCGTGGCCACGCCTGATGACGGCGTGGTGCCGGAGATCCGTACCTACAAGCTGACCGTGCTCGACAGTGAAGGGCGCACGCGCGTGCAGATTGCTGAGGATGCCAGTGACATTGCCCGCAACTCACGTGCAACGGGCATGACCATCTACGATGCGAAGGGCGATGAGCGCGGTGGCATCGGCACCATGGCCAACGGCAGCGCGGTAATGGCGCTGGATGCACCGGTTGGCGTGGGCTACAAGGTTCGCGATCGAGCGGGCATGAGGGTCGCGCCCGATGGCACAGCCGTGATCACGGCGCTGTCCAACGAGGGCAGCTTTGCCGCCAGCCTGGTGGCGCAGGGCAACCAGGGGCGGCTGGAGCTGAGCCGCAAGGACTCGGCCAAGGGTGAGATCAGCACCCGTGTGCTGACCTTCGACTCGGATGCGACCAAGGTCGAGAAGGCGCCGTAACGCGTTCCGCGGCGAGGGGCGCACCGCTTCCACGCATGGCGTGGATCTACTGTGCGCGCGGGTAGTCGAGATAGCCTGCTTCGCCGCCACCGTAATAGGTGCTGCGATCGGGTGTGGCGAGTGCAACATCACGTTGCAGGCGCTCGACCAGATCCGGGTTGGCGATGAACGGTTGGCCAAACGCCGCCAGGTCGATGATGCCGGTCTCGACCAGTTGCAGGGCACGCTCGCGGGTCATGCCGCCGGCCAGGATCAACGTGCCACCGTAGGCCTGCTTGAACTGCTGCAGGAACGCCTCGCCCAGCACCGACTGCCCCGCCTGCAGGTTGTCATTGAGGTGCACATAGGCCAAGCCGCGCTTGCCCAATTCCTCGGCCAGGTACAGATAGGTGGCTTCGTTGTCGGGGTAGAACGGCATGTCGAAGGTGAGGTTGTTCGGTGCCAGGCGCACGCCGATGCGGTGGGCGCCGATGCGCTGTGCCATCGCATCGACCGTTTCCAGGATCAGTCGTACGCGGTTGGGCAGCGAGCCACCGTAGCGGTCCTCGCGTTCGTTGATGAGCGGGTTGAGGAACTGCTCGAACAGGTAGCCGTTGGCGGCATGCAGTTCGATGCCATCGAAACCGGCGGCGATGGCGTTGTCGGCGCCGCGTGCGAAGTCGTCAATGATGCCCGGGATCTCTTCGGTGGCCAGCGCACGCGCCGGGGTGGGATCGGCGTGGCCGCGGCTGCCATCGTCCAGATACACGAACGAGGTGTTCTTCGGCGCGCTGGCGACCGGGCGGGTACCGGCGCTGACCGGTTGCCCACCCTCAGGCTGCAGCGAGGAATGCGACATCCGGCCCACATGCCAGAGCTGGGCGAAGATCGTGCCCTGCGCGGCATGCACCGCCTCGGTGACCAGCTTCCACCCGGCCACCTGTTCGGCTGACCAGATGCCCGGCACGTCGATGTAGCCCTGGCCTTGCGGCGAGACCGGCGTGCCTTCGCTGATGATCAGGCCGGCGCTGGCGCGCTGCCGGTAGTACTGCGCGGTCAGTTCGTTGGCCACGATGCCGGGGTTACGGGCGCGGGTCATCGGTGCCATCGCGATGCGGTTGCGCAGGGTGGTTCCAGCGAGGTCGTAGGGGTGGAAGAGGGCGGCGGTCATGTCGGTCATCTCGGTGCGGGGGAGGCGCCAGCGGCGCGATGCACACAGGATGGAGTTGACATGCAGGCGCATAAAGCGCTTCGATCTCCCTTGGTGCGGGACTATTTGTCCCGAATGGAGCGCAAGAGATGTTGCCGCTGGAATCCTTGAATGGCTTGGTGACGTTCGTCACGACCGCACGCTCGGGCAGCTTCACCGAGGCGGCAGACGCGCTGGGCATCTCGCGTTCGGCCGTGGGCAAGGCCATCGCCCGGCTGGAAACACGCCTGGGCGTGCGCCTGTTCCATCGCACTACGCGGCGCATCGCGCTGACCACCGACGGCGAGGCGTACTACGCGTCGTGTGCGGCGGCGCTGGAGGAAATCTCCGCGGCCGAGGCCTGCCTGGGTTCGGCGGGCCTGCCCAGCGGGCGGCTGCGCATCGACATGCCGTCCTCGTTCGGGCGGCTGGTGGTGCTGCCGGTGCTGCTGCGGTTGTGCCGGCAGTATCCGGACCTGCAGTTGACGATGACCTTCACCGATCACTTCGTCGATCCGGTCGAAGAGGGCATCGACCTGCTGATCCGCTTCGGTGGGCTACACCATGCCGAGCATCTGGTCGCGCGCCGGCTGGGGCGCCAGCGGCTGGTTACCTGCGCAGCGCCGGCGTACCTGCAGGCACACGGCGTGCCGCGCACGGTGGAGGAACTGGCACAGCATCGCAGCATCGTCGGCTTCCGCCACGGACAACCGATCTGGTGGCGGATCGGCAGCGAGGAGGACGAGGGGACGTTCATTCCCAGTGCGCCCTATCAACTCAATGATGGCGACGCGGTGATCGAAGCGGCAATCGCCGGCCTCGGCATCTGCCAGATGCCCATTTCACTGGTGCGCCGCCATCTGGATTCCGGCGCGCTGCAATCGGTGCTGGACGAACACATGCAGCGGCACATCGACATCCATGCGCTGTGGCCACCGACGCGTCACCTGCGGCCGAAGGTGCGCTATGTGGTGGACGAACTGACCCGGTTGGCGGGTGAGGGATTGTTCGATTGAGCCGAATGTATCAATAGCTGACGATCCGGGCGGATGTGTCTTCGCCTTCCTGAAGTGCTTCAAGCACATCAATCAGAAGCGTAATCAGATCACGCCCATGTGCAGTGACGAAATAGGTCCCCAAGCTATCGATCTCGGGAGCGATATAGTCTCCCCAGGGCGGACGCTGCGCTCGATCGTCGAGCGACCAGATGGCATGGGCCGGTGGCATTTCGGCCAGCTCAGTGCGGATGACGTGCATCTCGGACAGCGCTGCGGCCGCATCTGATTTCTGCACGCAGCCGGCATAGAACTGCTTCATGATGATCGGGAAGCGGCTTCCCCATCCATCCGGTTCCAGATTGCCGGTGATTGTCGAGAAGAACGCATACAGAAAATCGCTGCTGCCGATCTCATCGGTGACGCGCCCGAGTTGGATGCCAATACCCATTGTTTGATTCCAGCCGTTGCCGACCCCAGAGCTTGCCTGACACGGTGTTAGTGGCCGCTGGATCGTTGCAAGTAATTGATTCGGTTGAATTCAAAGCTGCCGTCTCGGCGTGTCAGAAAGCCATTTGCGTCAAGTCAAAGGCTTCTATGTATACTATCCCCCAGTATAGTTCCTGGGTGGCCCCGCCATGCCGCACTCCCCCGAAGAGAAGAAGAAGGTCCTGGCCCGCGTGCGCCGCATTCGCGGCCAGTGCGATGCGCTGGACCGCGCGCTGGAAGCCGGTGCCGACTGCGGGCCGGTGCTGCAGCAGATCGCCGCCATCCGTGGCGCGGTCAATGGCCTGATGTCCGAAGTGATGGAGGCCCATCTGCGCGAGGAGTTCGGCCAGCCTGCGGCCTCCGATGAACAGCGCGCCGAACGCGTGCGCGACATGAGCGCATTGATCCGCTCGTACCTGAAGTAAGCGATGGCGCATCACCGCGCCATGCATCCCGTTTTCCCTATGTCTGGAGAGTCCACCATGAAGTCCCGTGCCGCCGTCGCCTTTGGTCCCGGCCAGCCGCTGCAGATCGTTGAGATCGACGTCGCCCCGCCGAAGAAGGGCGAGGTGCTGGTCAAGATCACCCACACCGGTGTCTGCCACACCGATGCGTTCACCCTGTCCGGCGATGATCCGGAAGGCCTGTTCCCGGTGGTGCTGGGCCATGAAGGCGCCGGCATCGTGGTGGAAGTGGGCGAGGGCGTGACCAGCGTCAAGCCGGGCGACCACGTCATTCCGCTGTACACCGCCGAGTGCGGCGAGTGCCTGTTCTGCAAGAGCGGCAAGACCAACCTGTGCGTGTCGGTGCGTGCCACCCAGGGCAAGGGCGTGATGCCCGACGGCACCAGCCGCTTCAGCTACAACGGCGAGCCGCTGTACCACTACATGGGTTGCTCGACCTTCAGCGAGTACACCGTGGTGGCCGAAGTCTCGCTGGCGAAGATCAATCCGGACGCGAACCCGGAGCACGTCTGCCTGCTCGGTTGTGGCGTCACCACCGGCATCGGCGCGGTGCACAACACCGCCAAGGTGCAGGAAAGCGACAGCGTGGCGGTGTTCGGCCTCGGCGGCATCGGCCTGGCGGTGATCCAGGGCGCGCGCCAGGCCAAGGCCGGCCGCATCATCGCGGTGGACACCAACCCGTCCAAGTTCGAACTGGCGCGCGAATTCGGCGCCACCGACTGCATCAACCCGAAGGACTACGACAAGCCGATCCAGCAGGTCATCGTCGAGATGACCACCTGGGGCGTGGACCACAGCTTCGAGTGCATCGGCAACGTCAACGTGATGCGCGCGGCGCTGGAATGCGCGCACCGTGGCTGGGGCCAGAGCGTGGTGATCGGCGTGGCCGGTTCGGGCCAGGAGATCTCCACCCGTCCGTTCCAGCTGGTGACCGGGCGCAAGTGGATGGGCACTGCCTTCGGCGGCGTGAAGGGCCGCAGCCAATTGCCGGGCATGGTGGAGGACGCGATGAAGGGCGATATCGAACTGGCACCGTTCGTCACCCACACCATGGACCTGGACAAGATCAACGAAGCCTTCGTCCTGATGCACGAAGGCAAGTCGATCCGGTCGGTGGTTCACTACTGAGCCGCGTCATGGGCTGGCTGGATGCCCTGCGCCGGCCGCGTGCGGAAGACCCGCGCGCGGCCCTGGTGGTTCCGATCGAGCAGGCGTTGCGTGCGCTGGGCTGGGTAGTGGGGGAGGTGGGGCCGCCGCGTGCGGTGACCTCGGCCTTCGGCAGCGACGATGGCATGCCGTTCGAGCAGTGGCTTGCGCAGGTATTCCTGCCGCGCCTTCATGAGGCGCGCGCGGCCGGACAGTGGCCGCCGCGCAGCGATGTGGCCGTGGCGGCCTGGCGCAATCTTGATGGCCAGCCTGGCGTCGAATCGTTGCTGCGCCTGCTGGCGCAGCTGGATGAACGGATCAACAAAGGCATCCACGCCGCGCGTGGATAAGCCGACCAAGGTCGGCATCTACCAGAAGCACGCGTGCGCTGACGCGCCGCGCAGGAGAGCACCATGGAACGTATTGAACACCGCGCCTGTTTCGGCGGCTGGCAGGACGTCTACCGCCATCATTCCACCACGCTGGGCTGCGACATGCAGTTCGCCGTGTACCTGCCGCCGCAGGCGGAAACGCAGAAACTGCCGGTGCTGTACTGGCTGAGCGGGCTGACCTGCACCGAGCAGAACGTCATCACCAAGGCGGGCGCGCAGCGCTACGCGGCCGAGCATGGCGTGATCATCGTCGCGCCCGATACCAGCCCACGCGGCGATGACGTGGCCGATGCCGAGGGCTATGACCTGGGCAAGGGGGCGGGGTTCTACCTCAATGCCACCCGTGCACCGTGGGCGAAGCACTACTGCATGCACGACTACGTGGCGCAGGAACTGCCGGCACTGATCGAGGCGAATTTCCCGGTCACCGATGCGCGCGGCATCAGCGGCCACTCGATGGGCGGTCACGGTGCGCTGGTGATCGCGCTGCGCAACCCGGGGCGCTACCGCAGCGTGTCGGCGTTCTCGCCGATCGTTGCGCCCAGCCACGTGCCGTGGGGGCAGAAGGCCTTCCACGCCTACCTGGGCGACAACCCGGCGGACTGGGCGCAGTGGGATGCCAGCGAACTGGTCGCCGTGGCCACTGAGCGCCTGCCGTTGCTGGTCGACCAGGGCGAGGCGGACGAATTCCTGCAGACCCAGCTGCAACCGCAGCGCCTGCAGCAGGCCTGTGATGCCGCCGGTCATCCGCTGACCCTGCGCCTGCAGCCGGGCTACGACCACAGCTACTACTTCATCGCCAGTTTCATCGGCGAGCACATCGCCCACCACGCCCGCGCCCTGCACGGCTGACGGCTTTCCGGTAGTGCCGGCCGCTGGCCGGCAACCTGCAGCCCTGTGATTCCCCGGGATTGCCGGCCAGCGGCCGGCACTACCATGGCGGGGCACGCGAAGTGTCGTATTGCCGTATTGGATCACGTGGCCGTGGCGCGGGCGGGGCTATCGTGCGCCCATACGGCCTTGCGGATCGGGGGATGCATGCCGGTAGTGCTGGCGCTGCTGTATGTGCTGTGCCACGGCCTGGTCGTGGCCCTGTGGCCGGGTCCCGCCGGTGCGGGTTCCTTCGGGTTCCTCACGGGCGCCCCGTTGCTGGCGGCGGCGGCCTGCCTGTGGCGGGCGCGGCGCGACCGTGCCGCGCTCGGCTGGCGCGCCACCGCCCTGGCGCTGCTGCTCTGGGCGGGTGGCATGGCCGTCAACATGATCGATGCGCTCGGTGCCGGCCGTGCCGATGTCACGCCGCAGGCCAGCCTGTTCCTGTATGTGCTGTACGGCGTGCCGCTGGTGTTCATCCTGGCCCGTGCACGCCGCGAGCGGCTGAGCATCAGCCTGATCGACGCGGCGATGGCCGCGTTGCTGGGCGTGCTGTTCTTCGTGCATGCGCAGTCGTTCGCCGCGCGCGTCGACATCGACGACCACGCGTTGTCCAACATGCAGCGCATGTTCGATATCCAGAATCTGTGCATTGCCGGGTTCGCGGTGGTGCGCTGGCTGGTGGGCGACGTTCCGGAGCGGCGCAACTTCTTCCGCGCGCTGGCGATCTACGCGGTGGGCTACCTGATGGTGGCGTACTACATCAACCACTACACCTCGGAACAGTCCTTCGGTGCCTACAACGATCTGCTGATCGACCTGCCGTTCCTGCTGCTGGCGTTGCTGGCGATGAGCCAGGCGCCAGCGCCGACGTTCGTGATGCACCCGAGGCTGGGCAGAACGGTGCAGGCGGCGGGGCCGATGATCCTGCCATTGCTGCTGCTGGTGGTCGGTACCCTGGTGGTCGACCATGCGCGGCCGCTGGCGGTCACTGGCTTCGTGGTGGCAACGCTGGGCTTCGGCGTGCGCAGCATCCTGCTGCAGGTGGACCTGATGGAACGGCAGGCATCGCTGGACCAGCTCGCTCGGCAGGATGGCCTGACCGGTGTGGCCAACCGGCGCGAGTTCGATGCACTGCTGCTGGCGGAATGGAACCGTGCGCGGCGCAGCGGCAGCGAGCTGGGGCTGCTGTTGCTGGACATCGACCATTTCAAGGTCTTCAACGACCGCCACGGACATCCGGCCGGGGACCGCTGCCTGCAGGCCGTGGCCACGGTCCTGAAGATCAGTGCCGGCCGTGCCGGTGACAGTGTTGCCCGTTACGGCGGCGAGGAATTTGCGGTGATCGTGCCCGGAAGCCCGCTGTCGGGCGTGCTGGCGCTGGCCGAGCGCCTGCGTGAGGCGGTGGCGGCGCTGCCACTGCCGGAAGGGTCGGTCAGTATCAGCATCGGCGTGGGCTACCTGCACCCGCCGGCTCTGGCCAGCGCCGATCAGTTGCTGGCGGATGCCGATGCCGGCCTGTACGCCGCCAAGCGTGCCGGTCGCAACCAGGTGATCCTGCATGCGCACGTGCTCGACGACGAAGGCAGTGCGCACGGCAGGCTGGATTGCTGAGCGCGCCGGGTGCCCGGTCCCCGTGCGTGATTACGCACGGGCGGCGCGGCCGGGTCAGCGCTGCCGCAACCAGCCAGTGGGATCGAGCAGCCTCAGCCCGACCGGTGACAAAGAGCGCTGGCGCAACGGCAGGTTTGCCGCCTGCACGGCCATCGCACAGCGCGCCAGCTGCTGGCGCAACGGTGCCAGCGTGTCATCTTCGCGCGGGCGTGCATGCCGCCACTGGGCGATGCGCAGCAGGCAGACCAGCAGGTCCAGTTCGCTGGCCGCGATGAACGGTGAGCCAGCGGGCAGCAGGTCGATCGGGGCGGTGGGCGTGGCCAGCAGCGGCAGCAGGCCGACGAACGCGTCGCAGCCTTCGGGATCAATACCGAGGCTGCTCAGCTGGGCGAGTCCATCGGCCTGTTGATCAGGATCGTGCAGCTGGCGTATCGCCGCCAGCAGTGCCTGTTCGCCGCGGCCGAACTGGCGGCCGAAGGCGCGGTAGTTGACGCGGGTGGGAAACAACGGGGAACGGGAGGCCATGGTTGCTAGGGTTGTGGGTCGCGGGTTTCCACCAGCACGGGACAGGGCGCGTGGTCGATGGTCCATTGCCCGATCGAGGGTTCGAACAGGCGTTCCAGGCGGGACAGGTGGCGGTGGCCGATGACGATCAGGTCGCACTTCAGGCGCCGGGCCTGCTCGCTGATCACTTCGCCCGGGTCACCCGAGGGAATCTGCGCGATGGCGTCGACGCCGCGCTCGCGCAGCTCGGCCAGGGCTTCGGCCAGCACCGCTTCGGCCCGCGAGCGCTGGCGGGCGGCTTCCGGGTACTCGATGCGGTCGGCTTCGCTGGCATCGGCCGCCAGCGCGAATTCGGGGTCGAGCACGCACAGCAGGTGCAGGCGGCTGTGGGGGCCGGCGATGGCTGCGGCCAGGTCCAGCACGCGTGCGTGCTGGGGGCCACCGTCCAGGGCGACCAGCAGGGTATTGAACATGGATGTCTCCTTGGCAGGCCGGGGATGGTCGCCGATGTCACTGCGCGCACCCATGCCGTGCGCGGCAGTCAATGAATGCGTAAAACGCAATCGACTGTGGTTACAAGTGTCGTAGAGTCATCTGATTTACTGGAGACTGTCATGCCCCTGCCGGACCTGAACCTGTTGCTGGCACTGGACGTGCTGATTGACGAATGCAGCGTGGCCGCCGCCGCGCGGCGGATGAACCTGAGCGCGCCGGCGATGAGCCGTACCCTGGGCCGGATCCGCACCGCGCTGGGCGACCCGGTGCTGGTGCGTGCCGGCCGCGGTCTGGCCCCCACGCCCCGCGCGCTGCAGCTGCGTGAGCAGGTCCGCGATGTGATCGAGCAGGCCCACCGTGTGTTCAACGCCGGTCGCGAGATCGACCTGCGCACCCTGGAGCGCACCTTCAATGTCCGCGCCAATGATGTCTTCATCGGTGGATTCGGCGGACGCCTGCGTGAACTGTTCCGCCAGCAGGCGCCGCGCGCGGTACTGCGCTTCGTGCCCGAGGGCGATACCGACGACGACGCGATGGCGCAGGGCCGGATCGACCTGTACATCAGCACCGCCGGCAAGCATGCACCCGATACCAAGGTGCAGAACCTGTTCAGTACCTCGTTCATGGGCGCCGCGCGCGAAGATCATCCGTTGTTCGATGAGGAGATCAGCGCCGAGCGTTTTGCTGCTTGCGACCACATCGCGGTGTCGCGGCGGGGGCTGCCGCGTGGCCCGATCGATGACGACCTGGCCACGCTGGGCCTGCAGCGGCGGGTGGCGCTGATCAGCCCGACCTTCCACGGCGCGATCTTCGCTGCCGCCGAGTCGGACCTGATCCTGCCGCAGATGCCGAGCGTGATGCTGGAGCGGATCGTCAGCATGCGCCTGCCGCTGCGCCTGTTCCCGCTGCCGATCCCGGTGCGCACCGCCGCCATCGTCCAGGCCTGGCACCCGCGGCTGGACAACGATGCTGCGCACCAGTGGCTGCGGCGCTCGATCAAGACCATGTGCGAAAGCGCAGGGGAGGCTCCGCGCTGACACTTTCATGCGTGCGCGTGACGCACGCCTGGGATGCGGGCTGCGCCATTTTTCGCAGGGTACCAGCTCCCTAGACTGCGCTCCCCGGAGTTTCACTGAGCGCATTCCAATGACCCCCAACATGCCGTGCACTGCACGGATCGGTGCCCGGCGATGAGTACGCCGGCCGCCGCTGTCCCGGCCGCTGCTGCGCCCCGTCCTGCCGCCGCCCCCGGGCTCGACCGCCGCGTTCTGGTCGGCCTGTGTGGCGTGCTGCTGGCGGTGCTGGTGTCGGGCTTCAACGAGAACATCACCAAGGTCGCCCTGGCCGACATCCGCGGTGCGATGGGTTTCAGCGTCGATGACGGCAGCTGGATCGTCGCCCTCTACAGCGCGATGTCGGTCAGCGCGATGGCCTTCGCCCCGTGGTGTGCCGCCACCTTCTCGCTGCGCCGCTTCGCGCTGGCGATGATCGGTGGCTTCATGGTGCTGGGCGTGCTCTGCCCGCTTGCCCCGAACCTGCAGGTGTTCCTGCTGCTGCGCGCGCTGCAGGGGCTGTGTGGTGGTGCGCTGCCGCCGCTGCTGATGAGCGTGGCACTGCGCTTCCTGCCGCCGGGCATCAAGCTGTATGGCCTGGCGGGTTACGCGTTGACCGCTACCTTCGGCCCGAGCATGGGCACGCCGCTGGCCGCGTTCTGGGTCGAGCAGGTGGGCTGGCACTGGGCGTTCTGGCAGATCGTGCCGTACTGCCTGGCTGCCATGGCGATGGTCAGCTGGGGCCTGCCGCAGGACCCGCTGCGGCTGGAGCGTTTTGCCCAGTTCGATGGCGTGGGCCTGGCGCTGGGCCTGCCGGCGCTGGTGCTGCTGGTGCTGGGCCTGGTGCAGGGCCCGCGCCTGAACTGGTTCGACTCGCCGATGATCACCCTGATGATTGGTGGCGGCGCCGGCCTGATGGTGCTGTTCATGATCAATGAATGGTTCCACCCGCTGCCGTTCTTCAAGCTGCAGCTGCTGGCCAACCGCAACCTCAGCTACTCGCTGGTGACGCTGGGCGGCGTGCTGTTCGTGCTGCTGGCGGTGATCTCGATTCCCTCCGGATTCCTGGCCAGCGTGCAGGGCTACCGGCCATTGCAGACCGCACCGATGCTGCTGTGGGTGGCGCTGCCACAGGTGATCGCACTGCCGTTGGTGGCGGCGTTGTTGAACATCCGCGCAGTGGATTGCCGCTGGGTGCAGGCCACCGGCCTGGCGATGCTGGCGCTGGCCTGCTGGCTGGGCTCGCACCTGGATGTGGCCTGGATCCGCGACAACTTCCTGTGGGTACAGCTGCTGCAGGTATTCGCCCAGCCGATGGCGGTGTTGCCGCTGCTGATGCTGGCCACTGGCGGGCTGGCACCGCAGGACGGTCCGTTCGCCTCGGCGTGGTTCAACACGGTCAAGGGCTTTGCTGCCGTGCTCGCCAGCGGCGTGCTGGATGCCGTCGCCCAGGGCCGCCGTCATTTCCATTCCACCGTGCTGGTCGACCGCCTTGGCGAGCAGCCGTGGCTGGCCGAGGGCCCGCAGCTGGGCGCGCGCCTGCATACGCAGGTGCAGGCGCTGACCTCGGCCGACCTGTACTGGGTGGTCGCGCTGGTGGCGCTGGCCTTCATTCCCCTCATTGCCTGGATGCCCACCCGCATCCATCCGCCACGTGCCGTGGCCTGAACCTTTCGCAGGAACCCCCTCATGACGATCAATCGAACCACTCTCAATACCGGCCTGGGCCTGGGCGTGCTGGCCCTGGCCATCGGTGCCTGGCTGCTGCTGCGCGACGGCGGTCACCAGACCACCAACAATGCCTATGTCGTTGCCGACTACACGCTGGTTGCGCCGAAGATTCCCGGCTTCGTCAGTGCCGTGGAAGTAGAGGACAACCAGTCGGTGAAGGCGGGCGACGTGCTTGCCCGCATCGACGACCGCGACTACCAGGTGGCCCTGCAGGCGGCCCGTGCCGACCTCGCCAACGCCCGTGCACAGCTGGCCAACGCGCAGGCCGCACTGGCCCAGCAGGACTCGCTGATCGAACAGGCCAGGGCCAGTGTCGATGTCAGCCGTTCCGAACTGACCCTGGCCAGCGCCGACCAGCAGCGTTACCGCGAACTGGCCCGTGATGGCGCCGGTACGGTGCAGAACGCGCAGCAGGCGCAGTCGAAGCAGGCCGTGGCCAGTGCGCACCTGCAGCAGGGCCAGGCCGCGCTGTCGACCGCACGCCAGCGCACCGACATCCTCAGCGCTGGCGTGCAGGCCGCACAGGCGGCGGTACAGCGTGCAGAAGCGGCGCAGGCGCGCGCCGAACTGGATCTGTCGCACACCGTGCTGCGCGCGCCGATTGACGGCATGGTCGGCCGCCGCGCGGTACGCGTGGGCGCCTACCTGACCCCGGGTACGCCGGTGGCTGCGGTGGTACCGCTGAAGCGCGCCTTCGTGGTCGCCAACTTCCAGGAAACGCAGATGACCCGCATGCAGGCCGGCCAGCAGGTCGAGCTGAAGGTGGACGTGTTCCCGGGCAAGCCGCTGCGCGGGCACATCGACAGCATCGCACCGGCCACCGGCGTCACCTTCGCCGCCGTCGCACCGGAGAACGCCACCGGCAACTTCACCAAGGTGGTGCAGCGCATTCCCGTCAAGATCGTGCTGGAACCCGGCCAGCCACTGCTGGACCAGCTGCGTGCCGGCATGTCGGTGGAAGCCAGTGTTGACCTGGGCAGCCGCGCCCGCGCGCAGAGCGTGCAGCACAGTCCGGGCCACAAGAGCGGGGAGGGTGCATGAGCGCAGTCACCCTGTTCCGCACCTTCGTTGCGGCCAGCCTGTGCACGGCCCTGGCTGCCTGCACGATGGGTCCGGACTTCGTACGCCCGCAGGCGGAACTGCCCAGCCACTGGCAGGGTGAGGCGGTCGCCGGAAACGCCATCGACCAGGACGCGGCCTGGTGGGCCGGCTTCGACGATCCATTGCTGGGGCAGCTTGCCGGCCAGGTGCTGGCGGCCAACCTGGACCTGCAGCTGGCGGCCAACCGCGTGCAGCAGAGCCGCGCCGCACGTGGCATCACCGCCGCCGATCGCCTGCCCAGCGTCAGCGCGAGCGCCAGTGGCGTGCGTGCACGCAACAGCGAGGTGGGCCTGAATGATCCGTCCGGCAACGGCGGCCGTGATGACTACGGGCTGTTCCAGGCCGGCATCGGCCTGAGCTGGGAACTGGACCTGTGGGGGCGTGTGCGCCGCCAGGTGGAAGCGGCCGACGCACGCGTGCAGATCGCCGAGGAGGATGCACACGCGGTGCGCATCGCGCTGCTGGCGGAAACCGCGCGTGATTACCTGCAGCTGCGCGCGACGCGGCAGCTGCTGGCGATCACCGAGGACAACCTCAGCATCGCCCTCGACATGAAGCGCCTGACCGAGGCACGCCAGCAACAGGGCGTGGCCAGCACGCTGCAGGTGTCCAGCGCGTCCGCGCAGGTGGCAGCGCTGCAGGCCCGCATCGCGCCGCTGCGGCATCGTGAATCGCAGCTGCGCAATGCGCTGGCGTTCCTGCTGGCGCAGCCGCCGCAGGCGCTGGACGCGCAGCTGCAGGATGCACGCCGTGACTGGCCGGCGCTGCCGGCTGTAGCGGTGGGGGTGCCCAGCGAACTGGCCGAGCGTCGCCCGGACATCCGTCGTGCCGAAGCGGCACTGCATGCGGCAACGGCCGGCATCGGCGTGGCCAAGGCCAGTTTCCTGCCACGCATCACCTTGAATGGCGACGCTGGGTTCCAGGCCAAGCAGCTGGATGATCTGGATGGCTGGAACGCGCACCGCTTCAGCATCGGCCCGTCCATCAGCGTACCGATCTTCCAGGGCGGGCGGCTGAAGGCCAATCTCGCGCTGAGCAGGCTGCAGCAGCAACAGTCGGCGCTGCAGTTCCGCCGTACCGTGCTGCAGGCCTGGCATGAAGTGGACGACGCCATCGATGGCTATGCCGCCGAGCAGCAGCGCACGGTGCAGCTGCATGTGGCGGTGGACGAGAGCGAGAGCGCACTGGGCGCGGCGCGCCGGCAGTACCAGGCTGGCGTGGTCGACATGCTGGATGTGCTGACCACCCAGCGCATCGCGCTGGACAACCAGGCTGCACTGGCCAACAGCCAGGCCACGGCTGCTATCGCGCGGGTGGAGCTGTACCTGTCTCTTATACACATCT